>NZ_JAMXSG010000015.1:0-44176 GCF_024124365.1 Pseudonocardia sp. McavD-2-B | reverse complement strand
CGGCCGACGACGCGCGGACCGCCGCCATGCCGGTCGTCCCGCCCGTCGCGGCCCCGTCCGCGCCGGTCGCCGAGCCCGAGCCCACCGCCCCGGCGTCCGAGCCGGCCCCTACCGACCCGATCGTCGTCCCGGCGCCCGCGCTGCCCACCCGGGCACCGCGACGCCCTGAGGCCGATCCCGCCGACGTGCCCGCCGCGGCCGAGATCGACGTCCCGGCCCCGGCCGGTTCGGCCCGCTGGGTGCTCGAGCGCCTGGCCGCGGCCCGCGCCGCCGACTTCGACGGCGCCGGGCACAGCGACCTGTCCGCCGACCTCGTCGCCGTCGCCCGGATGCGCAGCGGCGGCGCCGGCACCGGCGGGGACCTGTTCACCCCGGTCGTCGAGGGCACCGGCACCACCACCGGTGTCGACCGGATGGAGCGGCTGCGGTCGCTGCACATCGCGGCCCGCGGTCTCGCCGACGACCGCGGTGTCGTCCCGGCACCGCGGGCGCTGCGCTCCGCGTCGGCGCTGCCCGGCACGCGGACCGGCGCCGAGAACTGCGGGCGGGCCGGCCGTCGTCGCGACGACGCACACGCCAGCGCCGCGACACCGATCGTCGCCGCCTCCGGTGCCGCCGCGGCCCGTCGCCGCCGGAAGAAGCCGGCTCACGGGGCCTGAGACTCCGCTGGGGAGCGGGTGACACGGCCGTGCCCCCGGACCAGCACCATGGTCCGGGGGCACGGTCGCGTCCGCCGACCCGCGCGGGATCCGGTCCCGCGGGACGGGGAGACCGGCGGTGCCCGCCCTGCGGTGGTCCACGCACCGGGGGAGTGGTCCGGTGCCGCCGCATCCCGGTGCCCGGGACGTGACGCAGGTGCCCGGACACCGCGGCCCGCCGCGTCGGTGACAATGGACGGGCCCGCCCGTCGCGACCAGGACGGGTCCCGCCCACCGACGCGATGGACCGATGATCCCCACGACCCCGCCCCTCGCCGACCTGCCCGAGCCCGCCGGTGCCACACCGCCGGAGCGGGCCGCACTGCACTGGTACCTGCGCCTGGCCCGCCACCACCTGGGCCGCGGCCCCTACCTCGACGTCGCGGGTGCCGGCGGGGTCCTGCTCGCCGGGCTGGCCCGGCTCGGCCCGGTCTCGGGGCTGGCCGGCTCGGAGGACGAGGCCGGGGCGATGCGTGCGGGCGCGCCGGGATGCCCCGTGCACCTGACCCCGGATGCCCTGCCGGGGCCGGTCGCGTCGCTGACCGCGGTGGAGGTGCTCGACCGGCTCCCCGACGCGGCGCTGGCCGGTGACCTCGGTCCGGGCGGCTGGTTCCGGGCGCTCGAGCCGGGCGGGCGCGCACTCGTCGTCGCCGCCGACGCCGAGGGCCGCGGCCGGGAGCTGGCCGGTGCCCGCTGGGTGCCGCCCCGCGTCCCGCGCGGGCACCTGCGGATCCGGGAGATCCTCGTCGACGCCGGGTTCGAGATCGTCCGGGAGGGCTCCGACGGGCTGACCCGCGGCCCCTACGGCGGTGTCCCCACCTGGGCCGACCCGCGTCTGGCCGCGACCCGTGCGCAGCGGTCCGCGGGACGCCTCACGTGCGAGGCGGGCGCGGGGGAGCGCGCGGTGATCATCGCGAGGAGACCGGCGGCGCCGTAGCGTGCAGGGCATGAGCGATGTGCTGCCCCTCGGGCCCGACGAGCTGCTCACCACCACCCGATCGGTCCGCAAGCGCCTGGACCTGGAGCGTCCGGTCCCGCTGGAGGTGGTCCGGGAGAGCCTCGAGGTCGCTCTGCAGGCCCCGAGCGGCTCCAACCAGCAGGGCTGGCACTGGCTGGTGCTCACCGACGCCGAGAAGCGCAAGGCCGTCGGCGAGTACTACCGGAAGGCGTTCACCGCCTACCGGAACTCCTCGCAGTACCCGACGACCCGCTCCCACGGCGACGCCGACCGCGACGCCACCCAGCTCCGCGTCGCGGACAGCGCGCAGTACCTCGCGGACCGGATGGGGGAGGTCCCGGTGCTGGTCATCGGCGCGATGAACGCGAAGGCCGAGCTGCCGGCGTCGAACCAGGCCGGGATGTGGGGGTCGCTCCTCCCGGCCGCGTGGAGCCTGCAGCTCGCGCTGCGCGCCCGCGGCCTGGGCAGCGCCTGGACGACGCTGCACCTGCAGTACGAGAAGGAGATCGCCGAGCTGCTGGGCATCCCGGAGAACGTGCGGCAGGGCGTCCTGCTGCCGGTCGCGTACTACACCGGCGACACGTTCAAGCCCGCGAAGCGCCAGCCGCTCGACACCGTCCTGCACGTCGACGGCTGGTAGGCCGCCCCCCGGATCAGATCGGGAGTCTGCGGAAGATCGGCCGGGGCACGTGGCGCAGGGCGCTCATCACGAAGCGCATCGGCGCCGGTGCCCACACCAGCTCCTTGCCCGTCCGCACCGCGTCGACGATGACGTCGGCGACGGCCTGCGGGGTGGTCGCGAGCGGTGCGGCGTCGAGGCCCTCGGTCATCTTCGAGTGCACGAAGCCGGGCCGGACGATCGTCACGGTCACGCCGAACTCGCGCAGCGCCTCGGTCAGCCCGGTGTAGAACGCGTCCATCCCGGCCTTGGTGGAGCCGTAGACGAAGTTCGAGCGGCGGGCCCGCTCCCCGGCGACCGAGGAGATCGCGACGAGCGAGCCGTGGCCCTGCTCGCGGAACCTCTCCGCCAGCGCGACCCCGGTGGAGACGGTCGCGGTGTAGTTGACCTGCGCCAGCTCGACGGCGTGGTCGACGTCGGTCCAGGCCTTCTCGTTGTCGCCGAGCAGCCCGAACGCGACGACGGCGACGTCGATGTCCCCGCCCGCGAAGGCCTTCTTCACGACCTCGGGGTGGGTCTCGATGCGCGTGGCGTCGAACTCGATGGTCTCCACGCCGCACCCGAGCGCCTCGAGCTCGGCGCGGGCGGCGTCGAGCCGGGGGCCGGGGCGGGCGGCGAGCACGATCCGCAACGGGCGGTCCGCGGCGAACGCGCGCACGGTGGCCAGGCCGATCTCGGAGGTGCCGCCGAGGAGCAGGATGCTCTGCGGATTGCCGACTGCGTCGATCATGATGGTGCGGGCTCCGGACGTCAGAGGGTCAGTGCGAGGCGGCGGGACATGTCGGAGGCGAAGACGCCGGCCGGGTCGACGCCGTCGCGGATCGCCTTCCACTCGGCGAACCGCGGGTAGCCGGCGGCGAAGGCCTCCGGCGACGTGCGCGACTCCTTCGCCAGGTACAGCCGCCCGCCGGCGGCCAGCACCATCTCGTCGAGCTCCGTGCAGAACCGGGACAGCCCGTTCGCGATCGGGAAGTCGACGGTGATCGTCCAACCCTTCGTCGGGAACGACAGCGGTGCGCCGTTGCCCGCGCCGAAGCGCTTGAACACGTTCAGCCCGGACTTGTGCGGCGACGCCGCGATCTTCTCCAGGATCCGGCGCAGCTCGGTCTCCGCCCCCATCGGGACGACGAACTGGTACTGCAGGAAGCCCTTCGAGCCGTAGACCCGGTTCCAGTCCCCGAAGACGTCGAGCACCTGGTAGAAGGCCGTGATGTTCTGCACCGAGCCGCGCTGGCGCTTCGGTGCCTTGCGGAACCACAGCTCGGAGAACGCCGTCAGCGACAACTTGTTGGCCAGCCCGTTCGGGAAGACGTCCGGGAAGGTCAGCAGCTGCGGCGCGTCGAACTTCAGCGGCTCGGACCGCAGCTTCGCGGGGAGCTGGTCGACGGTCGCGAGCGAGCCGCGGGTCAGCACCGACCGGCCCATCCGGGCGCCGGTCGCGGTGGTGTCGAACCAGGCGGCCGAGTAGCCGTAGGTGTCGTCCGAGCCGTCGGTGAGCAGCTCCAGCAGGCCGTCGAGGTCGTCGGTGCGGTCGGTGTCGACCACGAAGTACGCCGACTCGGTCCGGTGCAGCCGCACCCTGGCCCGCACGATGACGCCGGTCAGGCCCATCCCGCCGACGGTCGCCCAGAACAGCTCCGAGTCCGGCCCGGACGGGGTCAGCTCGCGGACCGAGCCGTCCGCGGTCACGAGCTGCAGCCACTCGACGTGGTTGCCGAAGCTGCCCTTGGTGTGGTGGTTCTTGCCGTGCACGTCGGCGCCGATCGCCCCGCCGATGGTGACCTGGCGGGTGCCCGGCAGCACCGGGACCCACAGCCCGAGCGGCAGCGCGGCGCGCATGAGCTGGTCCAGGCTGACGCCCGCGTCCACGTCCGCGACGCCGGTGTCCGGGTCGATGGCGTGGATCCGGCTCAGGCCCGGCATGTCGAGGACGACACCGCCCGCGTTCTGCGCCGGGTCGCCGTAGGACCGGCCGAGCCCGCGGGCGATCACGCCGCGCTCGCCCGCCGTGCGGACGGCCTCGGCCACGTCCTCGGCGTCGCGCGGGGTGACGAGCTGGGCGACCGTCGGCGCGGTCCGTCCCCAGCCGTGCAGGGAGGCGGTCCGTCGCGCCGGGGCGTCGGTCCTGGTGCTGCTGGGAACGGTCGTGTCCGTCATCGTCGCCAGGGTAGCGAGGGCCACCGACGACGACGGGTGCGACCCTGGGCGGGTGCTCGACGAGCGGCAGGTCCGCCTCCCGCTGCCCCCGGCACGGCGCCGGGGCGCGACCGCGGGGCTGTACGTGCTGCTCGGGCTCGGCTACCTGCTGGTCTCGCTGTGGCTGCAGCGCCGGGTGCTCGCCGACCCGGGCGGTCTGCTGATCGGGCACGTCACCGCCGACGCCGACATGTTCGCCTGGTGGCTCCACCGGTTCCCGTTCGCCGTGACGCACGGGGAGAACCCGCTGGTCACCGACTGGATGCACTGGCCGTACGGGCTCAACGCGCTGTGGAACACCGCGGTGCCGCTGCTGGCACTGGCGCTCGCCCCGGTGACCCTGGTCGCGGGCTCGGTGACCGCGTTCAACGTCGGGCTGGTCCTCGGCCCGGTCGTGTCCGGACTGGTCCTGGTCGCCGCGCTCGGCCCGTACGTCGGCGCGGGCACCCGCGGCTGGGTCGCCCGCGGGATCGCCGGTGCGCTGTACGCGTTCTCCCCGTTCCATCTGGCGCACGCGATCGCCGGGCACCTCAACCTCACGTGGTCGCTGCTGCCGCCGCTGCTGCTGCTCGTCGCGCACCACCTGTTCGCGCGCGGCCCGCTGCGTCGCCCGTGGCTCGTGGGGGCGCTGACCGGACTCGCGCTGGTCGGGCAGCTCGTCCTCTACACCCAGACCCTCGCCATCGGCGTGATCTTCCTGGTCGTCACCGCGGTGGTGCTCGCGCTGCGGTTCCCCCGCCGGGTCCGCGCGCACCTGCCGGGGCTGGTCCGGGCCGGCCTGGCCTGCGTCGGGGTGTTCGTGGTGCTCGGCGCCTATCCGCTGTACCTGGTGCTGGCCGGGCCGAACCGCCCACGCGGCGCGATCCGCAACGTGCACGCCACCGGCGCGGACCTGGCGAACCTGCTCGTCCCGACGCGGCTGACCGCCGTCCGGGCGGTGCCCGACGGCGCGGGCACCGAACTCGGCGGCCACATCGGCGAACAGGGCGGCTACGTCGGCGTCGCCGTGCTGGCGCTGGTCGTCGTCGCGGTGCTGGTCGTCCGGTCGACGACGCTGCGGGTCGTCGCCGCGGTCGGGTTCCTGTCCTGGGTCGCCTCGCTCGGCACGAGTGTCGTGCTGCTGGGCGACTACACGGGGATCCCGCTGCCCTGGCTCGGGTTCGCCGAGGTCCCGTTGCTGTCGGAGGTCGAGCCGGTCCGGATCCAGGTGGTGACGGCGCTGTGCGTCGCCGTCGTCGTCGCGCTGTGGGTGGACCGGATGCCGCTCGACACCCCGGCGACGGCGGTCGGTGCCGTCGCCCTGACCGCGCTGGCGGTGGTGTCCTGGCTGCCCGCCGACGCCCAGGAGGTCCGGCCCGCGCCGGTGCCCGCCTTCTTCGCGGGCGGGGCGGCGCCGCTGGGCCCGGCCGACGTCGTCGAGATCTACCCGCGGATCACCGCGGCCTGGGACGACGGTGCGCAGGGCCTGCGCTGGCAGGCCGCCTCCGGCCCCGCGTTCCGCATCCGCGGCGGCTACTTCATCGCCTCCGATCCCGAGGACGACGTCGCGATCCAGTCCCGTTGGAACCGGTACCAGATCGGGGCGCAGTGGGTCGCCGACGGCAAGAACGACCCCAGCGACGACTACACCGCCGCCGCCCACCGCGAGCTGCGCGACCTGGGGATCACCGCCGTCGCGTTCGTCCCCGGGTTCGCCGGCGGCGACGAGGCCCGTGCGCTGACCTGGACCCGGCGGGTCACCGGCGACCCCGGCCGGTTCGACGGCGGGGTGTGGCTGTTCCGGCTGCCGGACGCCGCACCCGTCGGATAGGTGTTTACCCTGGTGGGGTGACCGGTGCGCGGCTACCCGGAGAGGGCCGGGAGATCAGGATCTCCGACGCCGACCGCGAGCGCGCCGCGACGCGGCTCAACCGTGCGATGGCCGAGGGCCGCATCTCGGTCGAGGAGCTGCAGGAGCGGCTGTCGGTCGTCTACGGCGCCCGGTTCGGCTCCGAGCTGCTCCCCGTGCTGTCCGACCTGCCCGGGGACCCGCTGGACCTGTCCGCGGACGTCCTGGCCACCCCGGTCGGCCCGCCCACGGTGCTGCGCGGCGGCGTCGGCGGGGTCAAGCGCCGCGGCGACTGGGCGGTCCCGGCCCGGCTGCGGGTGCAGACCTCGCTCGGCGCGGTCCTGCTGGACTTCTGCGACGCGCAGCTGCCCATGCCCGTCGTCGAGGTGGAGCTGGAGCTCGGCGCCGGGTCGGCCCGGCTGTTGGTCCCGGAGAACGCCACCGCCGACGTCGACGGCCTCGTCTCCCAGTACGGCTCGGTCCGCTCGAAGATGCCCAGCCGCGCCGTCCACGGCCGCCCGCACTTCCGCGTCTACGGCCGGACGGCCGCCGGTTCGGTCACGGTGCGGACCCGCTACACCTTCGCCGGCCGCCACTTCTGAGCGCCGGCCCCGGGGCTCACCGGAAGCGGCGCCCCTCGTCGCGGCGGTACGCCCAGCCCACCAGCAGTGCCAGCCCGACCGTCCACGCCGCGAACGCGCCCAGCGCCAGACCACTCGGGACCGGCCCGCCGAGCGACCAGAGCAGCAGGTCACGCGCCCCGCGGGTCGGCAGCACCTCGGTCGCGCGGGCCAGCCAGCCGGGGAACAGCTCCGGCGGCAGCAGCAGCCCGCCACCGAAGGCCATCGGGAAGAACGCCAGCTGGGTCACCGGCAGCGCTGCCTTGGTCGGCAGCGAGTAGCCGATCGCGAGCCCGCCGAACAGGAACGGCAGCCCGGCCACCAGGAGCGTCACGAACGCGAACGGCAGCCGCGCCGGTTCCACGTACGCCGGCGTGAGCAGTGCCCCCAGCACGACCACCGGCAGCATCCCGAGCAGCGCGAACAGCGCCCCGACCGCGAGTCGCCCCAGGACCCGGGCCGACGGCGGCGCCGGCAACGTTCGCAAGTACGGGTCCCACGGCTTCTCCCGGTCGTCGGCCACGCCCACGCCGAAGGTGAACAGGAACCCGCTGAGCACCCCGAAGAGTGCGAGCTGGGCGACCGCGCGGGTCGCGGCGGCCGGGTCGTCGCCCCAGTCGAACGGCAGCACGAAGAAGCACAGGGTCAGGGCCGGGAACAGCGCGGTGGACAGCACCGCGACGGGGATCCGCAGCTGCTCCAGGATCAGGTAGCGGGCGTGCGCTGCGGCGATGCTCACGACGGGCCTCCGGTCAGGGTCAGGAACGCGTCCTCCAGCGACGCCCGGGACACCGACAGGCCGGTGAAGGGCACGTCGTGCCGGACGAGGGTGCGGACCAGCTCGTCGGCGTCGGCGGTGTGCAGGGTGACGTGGTCGCCGTCGCGCTCGGTCCGCTCGACGCCGGGCAGGTCGGGAAGGGTCGCCGCGCGGAAGGACACCCGCCCCACCCGGACGGCTCCGCGGACGGCGTCGACGTCGCCGTCGGCGCGGATCCGCCCGCCCGCCAGGACGACGACGCGCTCGGCCAGCGACTCGATCTCGTCGAGGTAGTGGGTGGTCAGCAGCACCGTCCCGCCGCCGGCGTGGAACGCGCGCACGGTGTCCCACAGGGCGCGGCGGCCCTCGACGTCCAGGCCGGTCGTCGGCTCGTCGAGCAGCACCAGCCGAGGACGGCCGATGAACGCGAGCGCGAGCGCGAGGCGACGCTTCTGGCCGCCGGACAGCCCGCCCGCCTGGCGTCGTTCCAGCCCGTCGAGGCCGAAGCGCCCCAGCAGCTCACCGGCCCCGACCGGGTCGGGGAAGTGGGCGCCGACGAACCGGACGATCTCCCCGACGCGCAGTGTGTCGGGCAGCCCGGTCTGCTGCGGGGTGGTGCCCAGCGCGACCCGGGTCGCCGCGTCACGCGGGTTCCCGCCGAACAGCCGCACCGTGCCGGTGCCCGGTCGGCGCAGCCCGGACACGAGGTTGACCAGCGTCGACTTGCCCGCCCCGTTCGGTCCGAGCAGGCCGGTCAGGCTGCCGGGCTCCAGGACGAGGTCGACGTCGTCGAGGGCGACGGTGTCGCCGTAGCGGCGGGTCACCCCGTGCAGCTCCACCGGTGCGGTCACGACGGCACCTCCGACGGGTCGGCCGCCGGGTCGAGCAGCGCCCGCAGCGCGGCCGTGTAGTCCTCGAAGGCCCGCCTGCCCGTTCTCGTCAGTTCGACGAAGGTCACCGGGGTGCGCCGCTGGTGGGTCTTGGTGATCGCGACGTAGCCCGCGTCCTCCAGCTTGCGCAGGTGGGTGGACAGGTTGCCCGCGGTCATGCCGAGCAGCTCCTGCAGCCGAGGGAAGGTCATGCGGTCGCCGTCGTCGAGGGCGGCGAGGGTGGCGGTGACCCGCAGCCGGGCCTGGGCGTGGATGACGGGGTCGAGCTCGGTCACCGGACCGCCCGCGCCCGTGTCCACAGCCCGGTGGCGACCAGGGCGCCACCGCCGACGACCGCCAGTGTCAGCGCGTGCCACGGCGCCGGGACGAACGGCAGCGCCGCGCCGAGCACCAGCAGGCCGAGCCCGAGCGCGTAATCCGGGATGTTGCGCCAGACCGCGGCCCCGACCGCGAACAGGCCGCCGGTGACGAACACGAACAGCGCGGGCATGGCGAACCCGACCGGCGCCCCGAGCCGGCCCAGACCGACCGCCAGCGCGACGACCCCGATCATCGCCACCGGCCACACCCAGCCGTAGAGGGCGCCGTGGAGCTGGCTCGGCCCGGTGACGCCGCGTCCCATCCGGGCGCCGACCAGACCGCTGGCGATCGACCCCCCGGCGATCGCCAGCCCCGTGAGGACGCCCGCGGTGGCCGCGGTGACCGCGCCGGTCCCGTTCGCGAACCAGGCGAGCCCGATGACCGCCCAGGCCGCGCCCCAGATCAGATAGAAGATCCAGTACGGCGGGATCTGCCGGGCCTGCTCACGCTCGATGATCGCGAGCGCGTCGGCGGGTGAGCGCGGCGGCTGGTCGTCGACGTCGGTGTCCGTCCGGTCCTGCATGGTTCCTCCACTGCCAACTGGTTTGCTCTGTCACTAACTTTGTACTGCAAAGTGCATTGTCTTGTCCACGGTCGAGAACGGATCGGCAGCTCCGAGGGGCACGGCCTGCGCTCCGGTGGGTCGACGCGGTCGTTGCGGCGTGCGCCGCTACCCTCGGTGGGTGACCGCCACCGAGCCCACCCGGGCCGAGCCCCCGGCCACCGGTCCGGCCGACGGCCCGGCCCCGCGCCTCGGCCTCGTCCGCCAGCTGGGCAGCTTCGTCGCGATCGGTGTGCTCTCCGCGATCGTCGACTTCGGCGTCTACCACCTGCTCCTGAACGCGGGCCTGTGGGTGCCGTTCGCGAAGGGCATCAGCTTCATCCTCGGTACGACGACGGCGTACCTGCTCAACAAGCGGTTCACCTTCACCGGCGCGAACACCGGCGGCCGCGCGAGGTTCGCCGGCTTCGTGGCCCTCTACGGCACGACCTTCGCCGTGAACGTCGGTGTGAACTCCTTGGTCCTGCACCTGCTGCCGCCGCTGACCTACGACACCAGCCTCGCCTGGCTGGTCGCGCAGGGCACCGCCACCGCGATCAACTTCGTCATGCTGCGCTGGGTCATCTTCAAGAACTGACCCTCGTAGGCGTGGCGACCGGTCACGTCGCCCGGCGACCGTCGCACGGGGCGCCACGCGACGCGACGGGGTGCCGTGCGGTTCCGAGACTGTGGGCGAGGCGGGCGACCATGCTGCCGTCGGCGAGGTCGGACCAGACCCATCGCACGACGGTCAGGCCCGTGGAACGGATGAGGTCCTCCCGCCGCTTCTCCTCCCAGAGCACCTCACCGAGATCCTGACCGGGCCGCAGTGGGCGGCCGTACTTGATCCGGCCGTCGAACTCCCCGACCACTCCGTGCTCCGGCCAGGCGAAGTCGGCGCGGAACGGCAGACCTGGAACCTCCCACTGGGTGGCCGGGTCCGGGAGGCTCGCGAGGTACATCCGGAACCGGCTACGCGACTCACCGGGGCTCTCGGAGCGGGCGTCTGCCAGCGCGACGACACGCCGTGCCGCGGGGGTACCGACGCGTCCGCCGAACCGGGAGAGCACCTCGGTCAGCTCGTCGACCGTGGTCGCGCCGGGCGGCGGGCGCTCGGACCGTGGCCGCAGCCGGACGTGCTGGTGCAGGGCCGCATCGACCGTCACCAGCGCCTGCTCGGCGGGCACCGTCCGAGCCAGGTCGACGAGTGTCCGGGCCGGCGAGGTGACCAGCAGACCGTCGAGCTCGCGGACGTCGTCGTCCGGTAGCGGAGCCCGGTGCACGGAGGTGCCGTGGCGGTTCCGGCCGCCACCGGTACTGCGTTCCCGTACGGCGTGCACCCGGTCGAGAGGCAGGTTCCAGACCGGGAGCCCGAGGACGAGGGCCGCGGTGACATGGCCGAGGACCGAGCCGGGAGCGAGGTGCGGCGCCGTGGCCCGGGCTCGGAGCAGGTGGGCATGCACCGGCGAGCGCGGTTCGTCGTCACCGAGCCGGTAGGAGCCCCGCCGGACCGGGACGAGCACGCGGGCGCGGACGAGGCGGTCGATCTCGTCGACGGCGAGGCCTGCGCCCAGCAACGCCGACCGGTGCAGGAGCCCGGCCGGATCCGGAGGCACGTGGTCGAGGCGATCCATGCGTCCGAGACTGCCGCCGTACGCCGCCCGCCACCGACATCCCCACCGCCCTGTGGACGAACCTGCCGGTTGTGGACAGGTTCGTGGCGACCCGTCACGTCCCGCGGCGCTCGCCGCGGCGGTCGCCGCACGACGTCATAGGTCGCCACGCCTGATCGGGACTAGTGGGCGATCGGTCAGGGGGCGCGGTGGAACTGCTCGCGGCGGCCCTGGCGGAGCAGGGTCAGCCAGTCGCGGAAGGCGCGCGGGTCGCGTTTCGTCACCAGGAAGTACCAGGCGAACCGCGGCAGCTCCAGGAGGCCGATCCTCCGCATCCCGGGCTGGGACATCAGGTAGCCGCGGTTGCGGTAGGTGTAGTAGCGCTTGACCTCGTCGCCCGGGTCCTGGGCGTGCAGCCGCCCGCCCAGCATCGGCTTGAACTCGTCGGAGCCGTAGGGGTGCAGGTAGGTGGCCTGCAGGGCGGTGCCGAACGGCAGCCCGGACCGGACCATCCGGCGGTGCATCTCCACCTCGTCGCCACGGACGAACAGCCGCAGGTCCGGAACCCCGATGACCTCCAGCGTGGAGGCCCGGAAGAGGGCGCCGTTGAAGAACGAGGCGATCCCGGGGAGCAGATCGTCGGGGCCCAGTGCCGAGCGGGACCGGTGCCAGGTGACGCCGCGGCGCAGCGGGAAGGCGAGCCGGTCCGGGTCGGCCTTGTCGGCGACCACCGGTGACACCGCGGCGAGCCCGTGCCGCGACGCGACGTCGAGCAGCGTGGCGAGGGTGGACTCGTCGGCGGCGTGGCCGTCGTCGTCGGCCAGGAAGATCCACTCCGCGCCCATCGCGAGCGCGTGCAGCATCCCGAGGGCGAAGCCGCCCGCACCGCCGAGGTTCGACCACGACGGCAGCCAGGTCGTCGGCAGCGGACACGCCTCGACGGCGTCGCGCGCGGGCCGGTCCGGCCCGTTGTCGACGACGATCAGGTGCGCCAGCGGGTGGGTCTGCTTCGCCATCGCCGCGAGCGAGTCGACGAGCAGCTCGGCCCGGTGCCGCGTGACGATGACGCCGACGACCGAGCCGGGCGGGAGCGGTCCGGTCACGACGGGGTTCGCCCCTTGTAGTGGTCGAGGACCTCGTGCAGCGGGCCGTACTCCTTGATCGTCCCGTGCTCCATCCACAGCGCGGTGTCGCACAGGTCGGCGAGGAACTCGTCGGAGTGCGAGGCGAAGACCAGGATCCCGGAGCGGTCGACGAGCTCGTGGAGCCGGTTGCGGGCCTTGTTCAGGAACTCCGCGTCGACGGCGCCGATGCCCTCGTCGAGCAACAGGATCTCGGGGTCGATCGAGGTGACGACGCCGAGAGCGAGCCGCACCCGCATACCCGTCGAGTACGCCCGCAGCGGCATCTCCAGGTAGTCGCCCAGCTCGGTGAAGGCGGCGATGTCGTCGATCCGCGCCTCCATCTGCTTGCGCGTCATGCCCAGGAACAGCCCGCGGATCAGGATGTTCTCGTAACCGGAGATCTCCGGGTCCATCCCGACGGCGAGGTCGAACACGGGCGCGACCTTGCCGCGGACCAGCGAGCGACCGCGGGTGGGCTCGTAGATGCCGGCCATCAGCCGCAGGAGCGTGGACTTGCCGGCGCCGTTGTGCCCGACGAGCGCGACGCGGGCGCCCTTGTCCAGGCTGACCGTGATGTCGCGCAGCGCCTCGATGATCGGCACCTTGGCGTCGGTGCCGATCCGGCCGCCCGCCTTGCCGAGGACGGCCTTCTTCAGCGACCGCGTCTTGGCGTCGAAGATCGGGAAGTCGACGGCGGCGCGGTCGATCCGGATGCGGGGTTCAGTCACAGAGGTTCACACCCAGTACGCGACGCGGGAGCGGTAGTTGCGCAGGCAGATCAGGGCCGCGGCCCAGCCGACGATCGTGATCACGCCCGTGACCAGCCAGTACCGGCCGACGATCTCCTGGCCGAGCAGCGGCTGGCGCACGATCTCGACGAAGTGGAAGACCGGGTTCAGCTCGACCAGCTGGGCGCGCTCGCGCGCGGCCGGGTTGTCGCTCAGGATGTCGACCGACCAGACGATCGGGGTCAGGTAGAACACCAGCTGGGTGACGCTGGCGATGATCGGGGGGATGTCGCGGAACCGGGTCGCGAGGATCCCGGCGAGGATCGCGACCCAGGCGCCGTTGATCGCCAGCAGCGCGAACGCCGGGACCGCCAGCAGCGTCGACAGCCCCAGCGGATGCGGGAACACGATCATCAGCACGACCCAGACGACCAGGTTGTGCAGGAAGAACAGCGTCTGCCGCCACACGAGCCGGTAGATGTGCAGGCTGAGCGGGGCGGGCAGGAACTTGATCAGGCCCTCGTTGGCGATGAAGACCTCGCTGCCCTCGAGGATGCAGCCGGACACGAAGTTCCAGATCAGCAGCCCGACGGCGACGTGCGGCAGGAACGTCGCCAGCGAGATCTGGAACAGCGCCGAGTAGAGGATCCCCAGGCCGAGGGCGATGACGCCCATGCTGATCGAGATCCACAGCGGTCCCAGGACGGAGCGGCGGTAGCGCTGCTTGATGTCCTGCCAGCCGAGGTAGCCCCACAGCGGCCGTTGCCGCCAGCCCTGGGCGAGGTCCGCGAAGGCCCGCCGCCAGCTGCGCGGGCTCGACACCTCGGACGGGTCGACGACGTCACCCGGCTCGTCGGTCACGGTCACGGCCACCCGGTGAGGGTACTCAGACGCGGTCCGCGGGCCCGGCAGGGGAGGCCCCGGCCGGGACACCGCGAAACCGCAGGTCGTCGTCGTGCGTCAGAGGTACTGCCCGGTTCCCCGGCCCATGCCCTCGGGGACGCCGCCCTGCTCCGGCCCGCCGACGCCCGGGGGCAGCCCGCGACGCATCTGCTCCAGCTGTGCCCGCGCGGCCATCTGCTGGGCGAACAACGCGGTCTGGATGCCGTGGAACAGACCCTCCAGCCAGCCGACCAGCTGGGCCTGGGCGATCCGCAGCTCACCCTCCGACGGGATCGTGTCCGCCGTGAACGGCAGGCTGAGCCGCTGCAGCTCCTCGCGCAGCTCCGGCGCCAGGCCCTCCTCGAGCTCCTTGACGGAGTTCTCGTGGATCTCCTTGAGCCGCTCGCGGGACGCCTCGTCCAGCGGTGCGGCCTTCACCTCCTCGAGCAGCTGCTTGATCATGGTGCCGATCCGCATGACCTTCGCGGGCTGCTCCACCATCGACGCGGGGCTCTGACCCTCGTCGTCCTGCGGAACCGAGGCCATGCCCACCGGGCGCCCGTCGGCGCCGACCACCACGACCCGGTCCCCGGGGGTCTCCTGCTCGTCGCTCATGCCCGCCATTCTGGACCCGCCCGCTCAGGAGTTCACGAGGAGGAGCTTGCCGGTCACCCCACCGGCGTCCAGCCTGCGGTGCGCGTCGGCGGCGTCGGACATCGCGAACCGCTCGAAGACCACCGGCTTCACCCGGCCGTCGGCGAACAGCGGCCACACGTTCTCGCGGACCCCGTCGACGATCTCGGCCTTCGAGTGCGGACCGTCGACCGGGCGGCCGCGCAGGCCCATCGCCGAGACGTGGCCGCGCTTGGCCAGCAGCGCGCCGATGTTGAGCTCGGCCTTCACCCCGCCCTGCATTCCGATGATCATCAGGCGGCCGTCGCGGGCCAGCGCGGACAGGTTGTTCGCCAGGCCCTTGGCGCCCATGTTGTCGAGGATGACGTCGGCTCCGTGGCCGTCGGTGGCCTTCTTCAGCTCCTCGGCGATGTCGTCGTGGTAGTCGATGACGATGTCGGCGCCCAGGTCGCGGCAGAACTGCAGCCGGTCGGCGTGGCCCGCGGTGGCGGCGACGCGCGCGCCGAGCGCCTTCGCGACCTGGATCGCGTGCGTTCCGATGCCCGACGAGCCGCCCTGGACCAGGAACGTCTCGCCCTCGGCGAGCCGGCCTTCCAGGAACACGTTCGACCAGACGGTGCAGGCGACCTCGGGGAGGCCGCCCGCCTCCTCCAGGGAGACGCCCGCGGGGACGGGCAGCAGCTGCGGGGCCGGGACGGCCACCTTCGTCGCGTAGCCGCCGCCGGCGAGCAGGGCGCACACCTCGTCGCCGACCGACCAGCCGGTCACGCCCGCACCGAGCGCGGCGATCCGGCCCGCGCACTCCAGACCCAGGATCTCCGACGCGCCGGGCGGGACCGGGTAGTTCCCCTGGACCTGCAGGAGGTCGGCCCGGTTGACGGCCGAGGAGACGATGTCGAGCACGACCTCGCCCGGGCCGGGCTCGGGATCGGGCACCTCCGCCCACGTCATCTGCTCGGGTCCGCCGTACTCGGTCAGGGTGATCGCCCACATGGGAGCCGACGGTATTCCGTGGCGCGCCCGTCGGCGATCCGGCACGGTCGACCGATGGACGTGCTCCCCGCGCCGATCGACCCGGTGCCCGACCCGTGGCCGATGTCCGGGCTGACCCTGCGGACCCCGCGCCTGGAGCTGCGCGTCGAGGACGACGCGTCGGTCCGGGAGCTGATCGCGGCCGTGCACGAGAGCGGGATCCACCCGTCGTCGGAGATGCCGTTCCGCGTCCCGTGGACCCGGGCCGACCCGCGGCACCTGGGGCGCGGCATCGCGCAGTACGTCTGGTCGAACCGCGCGAAGGCGTCGCCGGACTGGTGGACGCTGCAGTTCGTCGTGCGCGCCGAGGGCCGGGTGGTCGGCCTGCAGGACGTCGTGGGCGACCGGTTCGGCGTGCGTCGTGAGGTCGCGACCGGCTCGTACCTGGTGCGACGGGCACAGGGTCGCGGCTACGGCACCGAGATGCGGGCCGCGGTGCTGGCCTTCGCCTTCGACCACCTCGGCGCGCTGGCGGCGCGCTCGGAGTACGTCGAGGGCAACCCGAGGTCGGCGGCCGTGTCGGCCCGGCTCGGGTACCGCGACGACGGCACCGCCACGATCGACCACGGCGACGCCCGGGTCACCGAGTACCGGGTGCTGCTCACGCGGGAGGCGTTCGTGCGGCCCGGGTGGGAGCTGCGCGTCGCGGGCCACACCGACGATCTCGCGGGGTTCCTGGCCGCCGATCCGCCGGACTGGCGGCCCTAGCCGAGGCTGCGCGCGGCGAAGGTGTCGCAGGAGTCGGGGTCGCCGCTCTGCAGGCCGGTGGTGAACCACTTCTCGCGCTGCGCGGAGCTGCCGTGCGAGAACTGCGACTCGTCGACCCGGCCGCCACCCAGGTTGGACTGGATGTAGTCGTCGCCGATCCGGGACGCGGTGTCGAGGGCGGCGTCGATGTCGGACTGGTTCAGCTCGCTGATCAGCGGCCGCCCCGACGGGCCGGGCGTCGTCGTCGCGTGGTTCGCCCAGACGCCCGCGTAGCAGTCGGCCTGCAGCTCCAGGCGCACCGAGCCAGAGGTGGGGCCGGTGTCGTTGCCTGCCTTGCGGTTGGTGCCGAGCAGGTTCTGGATGTGGTGGCCGTACTCGTGGGCCATCACGTAGGCCTGCGAGAACGGTCCACCCTGCGCACCGAAGCGGGTCTGCAGCTCCTGGAAGAAGGTGAGGTCGATGTAGATCTCGGAGTCGGCCGGGCAGTAGAACGGCCCGCTGTCCGACGAGGCCGAGCCGCAGCCGTCGGTGCTCACCCCACCGGAGAAGAAGTTCGTCCGCGGCTCCGTGAAGCCGGAGGAGAACTGGGTGGCCCAGAAGTCGTCGAGGGAGTTGACGACGGCGACGACGCGGCAGTCCGTCGAGGTGTTCGCCGAGGCGCCGGTGGCGCAGTTCTGCTGCAGTGACGAGTTGTCCGCGGTCTGGCCGGAGCCGACCTGGTCGAGCCCCGGGTAGCCGCCGCCCGCGCCCATGCCGGACATGTCGACGCCCGCGAAGTTCGACAGCAGGAGGTACAGGATGACGCCGACGAGGCCCAGGCCGCCGCCCGCGCCCGCCACCCGGCCGCCGACCCCGCCGCCCCGGCCACCGCCGGATCCGCGCAGGTCGTCCACACCGGACGTGTCGAGCCGGGCGTTCTCGTCGAACCGCACGTCGTCCTCCCGAGATGAGACCGGGGGAATCCCACCACACCGCGCCGGACCGCACCGGCGCGGACGTCCCCCGCCACCCGTCAGGGGGTTCCGGAGCCGGCCCGCCAGGTCGCGGCGCCGACGCCGTGCGCGGCCCGGAAGCGGCGGGCGAAGTAGCCGGGGTCGGGGTAGCCGACCCGGGCGCCCACCTCGGCGACCGGGAGGTCGGTGGAGACGAGCAGCCGCCGCGCCTCCCGCATCCGGCGCTCGGTGATCCACTGCTGGACGGTCCGCCCGGTCCCGCGCCGGACGACGGTCGTCAGGTGCCCGGGGGTGAGCCCGACGGCCGCGGCGACGTCGCGCAGCGACAGCCGGCCGGCGAACCGCTCCTCGACGACGGCGAACACCGCCGCGAGCAGCGGGTCGCTCGACTCGGCGGGGACGTCGTCGACGAGCCGGCAGAGCGCCACCAGCAGCAGGGTGAGGTGGGCGCGGGCAGCCTCGGCGTGACCGTCGCGGCGGCGGGTCAGCTCGTCGTCGAGGTCGACGAGGCGGGCCCGCCAGGCCGCCCGGTCCGCCGGTGGGACGCCGATCCGCTGCCCACCCCCGCGGTGGCGCCCGACGAACGGCGCGAGCAGCGGATGGTCCTGCCAGGACGCGGGCGCGACCGCCTCCGCGGGGAAGACGACCGACCACAGCTCGCCGGGCGGCGTCGAGGTCTCCGCGGCGTGGTCGACCACGGCTCCGGGTGCGATGACGAACGCATCGCCCTCGGCGAGCCGCCAGACCTGCCCGTCGACCTGGTAGGTACAGGTGCCGCGCACGACGTGCACGAGGGTGAGGAAGTCGTGCGCGTGCGGCCCCTGCACCCGCGGAAGCTGCACCGGCCCGTCGACGCGGTACGCCGCGATCGGTACCGGCGTGTGTGCGAAGCCGATCAGCGGAATGTCCGAACTTCGTCCCATCACGGCCACGGATAGTGCCTTGTGGCCTGTTCAGAGGCCAGGGAGAGTAGCTGGAGAACACGAAGTTCGTCCGAGAGGATGCGATGACCACGCACGCCCACACACCCGCGCTCGTCAGCTCGCGGCTGCTGCCCGGCTACGACACCGTGGCCCGGCTCGGTGGCGCCGTCCCGATGTACTGGCGTCTGCTGGCCCAGGCCGGCATCGGCCCGCGGGACCGCGTGCTGGAGATCGGCTGCGGGACCGGGAACGTCCTGCTGCGCGCCAAGGAGGCCGTCCCGACGGCCACCGTGCGCGGCGTCGACCCCGACCCGGAGGCGGTCGCCATGGCCAGTCGCAAGGCCGCCGAGGCCGGCGTCGAGCTGGAGCTCCAGGTCGGTGTGGCCGAGGACCTGCCCCTCGACGACGGCAGCGTCGACCGGGTCCTCTCCTCGCTGATGCTGCACCACATCGCCGCCGACGCCCAGGTCGCAGCGCTGCGGGAGGCGCACCGCGTCCTGGCGCCGGGCGGGAGCCTGCACCTGGTCGACCTCGACCACGACCCGCGCAGCGGCGGACGGATGCGCACCGTGAACAGGGTGCTGTCGCTGCTGGCCCGCCTCGACCCGGCCCACCGCCGCTCCCGGCGTGGCGCCCACAGAGACCACAGAGACCACGGCGACCACGGCCACGGTCACGGCCACGGGGCGCAGCCGGTGCCGGAGCTGCTCGCGGCCGCGGGGTTCACCGACGCGACGGTGGTCGGGCACGGGACGACCAGGATGGGGCCGGTCACCTACTACCGCGCGGAGTGCTGAGCGGTCCCGTTACCCTCCCGTGCGGAAGCGTGGCAGAGCGGCCGAATGCACCCGCCTTGAAAGCGGGCGTCCGAAAGGACCGGGGGTTCGAATCCCCCCGCTTCCGCCACAGGTCGCAGTCCTGATCGGCGACCTTCAGTGATCGAGGCTCAGCTCGACCATGGGGGGCGGGTCTGCGGCGGTGACCGGGCGGCCGAGGGTGCGTTCCAGGACCTGCCGGAACCATGTCCAGCGTTTGTCGTCGGCCGCGATGTAGTGGGCCAGCACCTCGCCGCCCTCGGCCGGGTCGAGTAGCCGGGCTCGTGCGGGAACGGACCGTCGTCCTGCCACCGACACCCGGACCCGCGGCTCGGCGGTGATGTTGCGGAACCACTGAGCGCGCTCGCCGAACCCGGACGCCACGACGTAGCGGCCGGGACCGGTGCGCCAGACGACCTCCAACACCACACGCCGTGTCTGTCCGCTCCGTCGGCCGGTGTGTTCGAGCAGCAGCATCCGCGAGCCGAACACGGCACCGAGCCCGGCGCGGTAGAGCACCAGCGGCGCTCGGACCAGCGGGCGTGAGTGTAGGAGCCGTGCGAACACCGCCGCGGCCCTCGCTCCCGCGTTCATGAACGGCTCCGTCCGAGTGCGGGATCGACCATGTCGTGTTCTCCGGTCTCCGGTGATCTCGTCGTCAGCCGTGCGGTCGACGGCGCGCGGTCGTCCTGGGTGACGCGCATCGTGACCAGCCGACGTTTCGTCAGGACATCCGATGAACTCGCCGGATGGCGTTGTCGTGCTTGCGGACGGCGAAGTCGTACGCGTCGTCGAGCAGCTCCCGTACCCGCGGCCAGGTCGTGTCCGGCTGCACCACCGCCACCCAGTGGTGGGCGGCGTGGACGGGGTGCGGGAACAGCACGTCACGGGTCGTCGGGTCGATGCCCGGATCGGTCGGGAACAGCTCCCGGTAGCGCGCGGTGGGTAGCCCGATGTTGAGCCGGAACGCTCCCGGGCGGTCGAGGTCGGACGCGGTGTCGTTCACGTCGGACCGCACCACGGTCGCCCAGCCCTGCCGGCAGGTCAGCACCTTTCCATGGTCGTTCGTCCGCCGGAGGTGCCACGGATCACATCTTCTCGGCGACGACGGCGAGCCGGTCGAGCGAGGCGCTCAGCCGGTCGGCGGTGGTGTCGCGGGCCCGCTTCTGCCGGAACGTGTCGTCCGGGTCGAGGCCGGTCCAGTCGTAGGTGCAGGTCACCCGGGTCGTGGCGTCGTCGACGGGCTCCAGCTCCCAGCGCCACAGGTGCCCGGGCGGCGGGCTCCCCGGCTCCGTGGGCAGCCACGCGACCAGGCGTCCCTCGGTGAACTCGACGACCCGGTTCTCCCGCACGGTGCCCTGGGTCAGCAGCATCGAGAACACGTCGCCGACGGCGCGGACCCGTTGGCCGGGGGCGGCCTCGGCGAGGTTGTCGTTCCCGTCCCAGGACGGCTGGCGGGTGGGGTCGGCGATGAGCTCGAAGATCGTCGCGGGGTCGGCGGCGACGGTCCGGCTGCTGCGTACCACGGTTGGCGAGGTGTCGGTCACGACCGCAGTGGACCACCGCCCGGCCGGGAGCGGAAGATGTCGGACCTCGCTGCCACGATCACGGGCATGACCGATCGCGCGCACCCCCCGATGCAGGCCGACGCCCTCACCACGCTCACGGCCTGGCTCGACTTCTACCGCGCCACCCTGGCCGGGAAGTGCGACGGCCTGACCGACGAGCAGCTGCGGACGGCGTCGGTGCCGCCGTCGTCGCTGACCCTGCTGGGGCTGGTGCAGCACCTGGCCGCCGTCGAACGGAACTGGTTCCGGCAGGTCCTGGGCGGCGAGGACGTGCCGCCGCTGCACCCGCGCGAGCCCGGGACCGGCCACGACGGCGGGTTCGAGCTCGGGAGCGCGGGCATCGTCGAGGCCCGCGCCGCCTGGGAGGAGGAGGTCGGCCGGGCCCGCGAGGTCGTCGAGGCGGCCGGGCCGGACGGCACGGGCTCCCTGGGCGGGAACGCGGTGTCGGTGGTCTGGATCCTCACCCACGTCATCGCCGAGTACGCCCGCCACGTCGGGCACGCCGACCTGGTCCGCGAGCGGATCGACGGGAGCACCGGCGTCTGAGACGGCCCGGCCGCGTTCCGCGGAACGCGGGTCAGCCGCCGCCGGGGTAGGTCGCGAAGGTCCAGAGGTTGCCCTCGGGGTCGGCGACGGTGCAGGCCCGTGTCGGGCCGCCCGCCGCGAAGGAGGCGGGGTGCGGCGCCTGCACGACGGTCCCGCCCGCATCCGCGGCGCGCCGGTGGACGGCGTCGACGTCGGCGTCGGAGCGGCACGCCACGTACACGGCGCCGGCGTGCAGGCCGGCGTGGACGCCGTCATCGTGCTTCGTGCCGCCGAGCAGGACGGTCCCGCCGTCGCGGGTGAGCTCGGCGTGCACGACGTCGCCGACCTCGTCGTGGACGACGACCGATGCGGCGAACCCGGCTGCCTCGACCAGGAAACGGACCGCGGCGCCCGGGTCGTCGTAGTGCAGGACCGGCCAGACCGTGGAGCTCACGACGTCGACGGTAGCGGCGCTCAGCAGAACCCGCGGAAGATCCGGTCGGGCTGCAGCTCCGCGTGGTCGGCGTAGTCGGCGAACTCCATGTTCGCGGTCGCCACGTTGTTCTCCACCGACCACAGGTCTGCTGCGGCGATCCGAAAGGTTCGGCCGGGATCCTGCCGCAGGTCGGCCGCGACGATCGGGAAGCCGTCGTCGACCAGGGTCCGCTCGTCGACGACGAACAGCAGCGGATGATGGGTGGCGAGCCCGTCGTCGAGCGCGAACGCGACGACGCGGTCCGCGGTCCAGCCGTCGAAGAGGTTCTCGGTGACGACGTCGAACGCGGCGAGGAAGGTCTCCTCGTCCGGATCGTCGGGCGCGATGATCCCGAGCAGCTCGTTCCAGGGTCCCTCACCCGAGTCGGTGCAGGTCCGCACCAGCGGCGGGAGGAACGTCACGGGGAACTCCACCCCGCCATCCTCCCGTGGTCGGATCGGGACATGAGCAGCGCACCCAGCGTGGACGGCCGCCGGTTCGCCGGCGTGAGCAACTCCGGTGACGGTGAGGTCGGGCGGGCCACGGTCTTCGACTACCACGAGGCCGACGGCCTGGTCTGGGCCGAGTACGCCGGTGGCGCCGTCCGGCTGGGCCGGCTGGCCGGTACCCGCGACGGCGACGTCCTGCGCTTCCGCTACGTGCACGTCTCCACCGACGGAACCACCAGCTCGGGTCGCTGTGAGGCCCGCCTCGAGATCCTCGACGACGGCCGGCTGCGCTCGCACGAGTCCTGGGCCTGGGAGTCGCGGCCCGGCACCGGGGAGAGCGTCGTCGAGGAGATCACGGGTCGAACGTGAGGGTGAGCGAGCTGCGGTACGCCCCGGACGGGCCGTCGTCCTGCGGGGTCAGCCGCGTTCCGCGGAACG
Source organism: Pseudonocardia sp. McavD-2-B (assembly GCF_024124365.1). NCBI lineage: Bacteria > Bacillati > Actinomycetota > Actinomycetes > Pseudonocardiales > Pseudonocardiaceae > Pseudonocardia > Pseudonocardia sp. McavD-2-B. Next base: position 21,783 of record NZ_JAMXSG010000015.1, on the reverse strand, counting down.
CGAAGACGTCCTGCTCGCCCGCCTCCCACTCCAGCGTGACGACGTCGCCGGCGGCAGGGACCGCATCGCCCGCGACCGCCGAGAAGTGCACCCAGCACCCGCCGGGTGTGACGGGGGAGTCGACGACGCCCCAGCCCTGCTCGGTGTGCCACACGCGGACCGTCCCCACCGTGCCGACGGCGCTCTCCGCGGTCCGGTCGAGGATCGCGTCGACGGTCGCGGCCACGTCCAGCTCCGAGGTGTCCAGCCACAGCCCGATGCGGGGCGTCTCCGACCGCAGCACCGTGTCCAGCGCCGCTGCGGTGAACGCGTCCGAGGTCACCTTGTCCCGCTCGGCCTGCCGCCGGGCCGCCACCTCCGGTCGTGGCGCCAGCACCACGACGTACAGCGGACGGGTCCGCAGCGCCGCCACGGTCGCCGGCAGGTGTGCCCCGAGCACCACGTCCTGGACGACGACGGAGAACCCGGCGTCGGCGTAGCCGTCGGCGGCCTGAGCGGTGAGGGTGTGCCGCAGCCGCAGCTGGCGGTGCGCCTCGGGGCCGGCGTCGGGGCCCATCTCGGCGCGTCCGGTGACGATCCCGCGGAACCGGTCGCCGTGCACGTGCACCGCGGGCGCGGGCAGGCGTTCGGCGAGTGCCTGCGCCACGGTCGACTTCCCCGACGCCTGGATGCCGGTCAGCAGGTACATGTCCCCAGCCTGGCCGTCGGTGCATCCGTCGGTCACGCGGATTCCGCGACCCCGCGGGCCGCCCGCACCAGCCGCCGCGCCTGCTCGACCTCCGGCGGCCCCGGCACGTCCGGCAGCACCCCGGTGGCGGTGCGCAGCGCGCGCAGGGTGAGCGTGGTGGACCAGTCCGTCGTCGGGAGACCGGGCAGGCCGTAGAGCCGCCGCGCCCAGCGCGGCAGCGTGGCCAGGGCCAGCGTCGACAGCCCGGCGATGCCGAGCCGGACCTGCGGCGGCGCCGCGCCCTGCGGGGCGAACAGGTTCCCGGCGGCGCGGCGGGCCTCGTCGGTCATCCGCAGCCGGGGGCGCACCGCGGCCATGTACTCGGCCATCTCGGCCACCGACAACGGCACGGTCGCCGGGTCGATGCCGACCACCTCGGCGGCCCGGACGCTCTCGGCGACGTAGGTGTCCGCCGAGTCGTCGTCGAGCAGACCCGACCGGCGGGCGACGTCGGTGTAGGATTCGATCTCCGCGGCGTGCACCCAGAGCAGGCCCTCCGGGGCGTCGATCCGGTAGCTCTCGCCGCTGTCGGGGTCGTGGCCGCGCAGCCCGGCGTGCAGTCCCCGGACGCGGGCGCCGGCCCGGTCGACGTCGGCCAGCGGTCCGAACGTGCGGGTCCCGACGAACTCGACGGTCCGCTGGAACCGCGCGTAGGACTTCTTCGGGTCGAACAGCGCCGAGTTCTGGTACGTCCCGCGCATCACCCGCGGGTCCAGCGACTGCAGCAGCAGCGCGCGCATCCCGGCCACCCACATCACCGGTTCGAGGTGCACCCGCCAGGTCACCGAGTGCGGCCCGAACAGGCCGTGATCCGTCATGTGTCCAGGACACCCCGTGCCGCGGCCGGCCGCACGTCGATCACGCCGGTTCCGGGCCGTCCTCCGGGAGAACCCCGAGGGATCGGACGGGCGGTGCGGGCAGCCTGGAGCCATGCTCCGCCTCATCCTGAACGTGGTCTGGCTGGTCCTCTCCGGCTTCTGGCTGTTCCTCGGCTACATGCTCGCCGGGATCGTCGCCTGCGTGCTGGTCGTGACCATCCCGTTCGGGATCGCCTCGTTCCGGATCGGGCTCTACGCGTTGTGGCCGTTCGGCCGCGACGTCGTGCGCCTCCCCACCGCGGGGGCCGCGTCGACCATCGGCAACGTGCTGTGGATCGTGCTGTTCGGCTGGTGGCTGGTGATCGGGCACATCGCCACCGCCCTCGCGCTCGCCGTCACGATCATCGGGCTGCCGCTGGCCTGGGCGAACCTGAAGCTCATCCCGGTGTCGCTGCTGCCGCTGGGGTCGCGGATCGTGGACAGCGACACCTCCATGCCGGGGCAGCCCGTGCTGCGCTGACCGCGGGCCTCAGCCGGCGTCGGTCAGGAACTCCACACCCGCCCGGGCCAGCAGGCCCGGGTCGTGCACGCCGCACAGCTCGCGCGCCGAGTGCATCGACAGCACCGGGATGCCGACGTCGACGGTCCGGATTCCGAGCCGGGTCGCCATGATCGGCCCGACGGTGGATCCGCACGGCACGGTGTTCTTCGAGACGAACACCTGGTTCGGCACGTCCGCGGTGCGGCAGGCCCGCTTCCAGGCGGCCGCGCCCGGCGCATCGGTGGCGTAGCGCTGCACCGCGTTGACCTTCAGCGACGGCCCCCGGTTCGGCACCGACAGGTGGTCCGGATCGTGTTTGTCCAGGTGGTTGGGGTGCGCGGCGTGCGTGACGTCCACCGACAGGCAGCGCGAGCGGGCGAACACCGCGTGCCGGGCGTCGAACCCGCCGGCCAGCCGGGTCAGCACCGTCTCCAGCAGCGGCCCGGCCGCGCCGGTCGCGCTGGCCGAGCCGATCTCCTCGTGGTCGAACCCGACGAACACCGGGACGGTGCCCGGGTCCCGCTCGACGGCGGTGAGCAGCGCGCTGATCCCGGCGTGCACCGAGGCCAGGTTGTCCAGCCGCGGGGCGGCGAGCAGCTCGTCGTCGCGGCCGAGAGTGGCCGGCGGGGTCAGGTCGTAGGTGAACAGGTCGTGCGCCGCGACGTCCTCGGGGTCCTCGCCGACGCGCACGGCGAGGAACTCCACCAGGTCGCCGCCGTCCGGGTCGCCGAGCCCCCAGATCGGGAGCAGGTGCCGCTGCGGGTCCAGGGTCAGGCCCTGGTTCACACCGCGGTCGAGGTGGATCGCCAGCTGCGGGATGCGCAGCAGCGGCCGGTCCACCCGCACCGGGACGACCCGGCCGTCGTAGAGCGCGAGGCGCCCGGCGAGGCCGAGGTCACGGTCCAGCCAGGAGTTCCACAGCGCGCCGCCGTAGACCTCCACCCCGACCTGGCGCCACCCGGCCACACCGACGTCGGGGTTCGGCTTGACCTTGAACCCGGGGGAGTCGGTGTGCGCGGCGAAGATCCGCAGCGGGGCGCCCGGCCCGGACGCGGGCTGCCACCAGGCCAGGACCGTGCCGTCGCGGACCAGGTAGCGCCCGCCCGGCCCGTCGGCCCACGGCTCGTCCTCGCGCTGCTCGGTGAAGCCCGCCGCGGACAACCGGCGCACCGCCTCGGCCACCGCGTGGTACGGCGACGGGCTCGCGGTGAGGAACGAGGCGAGGTCACGTGCAGCGTCGGTCACGTGGGGCATCCTGGCAGCAATGACCGACAGCTTCGACGTGGTGGTGGTGGGCGCGGGGTCCGCGGGGTGCACCCTCGCGGGCCGGCTGGCCGGGCGCGGTGTGCGCACGGCGCTGGTCGAGGCGGGCGCCGTCGTCGTCCCACCGGACTCGACGCCGATCGCCTCGCTCGCCGCGACCGCCCCCGGCCACGTCCTGAACTGGGCCTACCGGGCGACGCTGTGCCAGGGCCGGGAGTGCACCGTGCCCCGCGGACGCGTGCTGGGCGGCTCCGGCGCGATCAACGGCGGCTACTTCGTGCGCGCCGTCCCGGCGGACTTCGCGGACTGGGGCGTCCCGGGCTGGTCCTACGACGACGTCCTGCCGTACTACCGGCGGCTGGAGCGCGACCTCGACTTCTGCACCTCCGACCGGCACGGCGACGCCGGTCCGCTGCGCATCTCACGGCCCTCGGGCCGGCTGCGGGCAGCGACGACCGACCCGTTCCTGGCCGCCTGCCTCGCGCTCGGCCACCCCGAGGAGCCGGACAAGAACGCCGGTGGCCCACCCGGAGCGGGTCCGATCCCGACCAACGCCGTCGACGGGCGCCGGGTCAGCGCCGCCACCGCCTACCTGCCGCCGCCGTGGGGGAACGCGGAGTGGAAGGACGCGCTGACCGTGTTCGGGGGGACCCCGGTCGAGACCCTGGTGCTCGACGGCGACCGGGTCACCGGCGTGCGCGTCGGTGGTCGCACCCTGCACGCGGCCGAGACCGTCGTGACGGCGGGCGCGGTCGGCACCCCGGCGCTGCTGCAGCGCTCCGGGATCGGGCCGGAGGACACCCTGCGGGCCGCGGGCGTCGCGGTGGCGCACGAGCTGCCCGGGGTCGGGCGTGGCTGGTCGGACCACCCCGCGGTGTTCCTGCCGCTGCGCAGCGGGCTGCCGGACCCGCCCGCCGACGCCGTCGCCCCGCAGGCCGCGCTCAACCTCGACTCCGGGACCGACCCGGCCGGTGACCTGGAGATCCTGCTGTTCGCGCACCCGTTCGCACCCGGCGGTCCCGCGCACCTGATGTGCGCGGTCCAGCGCCCGGACAGCCTCGGGATGCTCGCCATCACCTCCCCGGACCACGACGACCCGCCCCGGCTGGACTTCCGCTACCTGCGCACCACCTCCGACCGGCACCGGATGCGGGCCGCGGTGCGGATCGCCGCGGAGATCCTGCGCGCCGCGGGCTGGGACCGCGCGGGCCCCGACGACGGCGGCCCCGCCGGCTGGGAGCTCGGCAACGACACCCGGCTCGACGGCTGGATCCGCGACCACCTGACGACCTCGGTGCACCTGTCCGGCAGCGCCGCGATGGGCTCCGGGCCGGATGCCGTCGTGGACGCCGACCTGCGGGTGCACGGCCTGGCCGGGCTCCGGGTGGCGGACACCTCGGTCCTGCCCCGCGCGCCGCGGCGCGGACCGGCCGCGACCGCGATCATGATCGGGGAGCGCGCCGCCGACCTGGTGTGCGGCATCGAGGGGGAACACCGTGCATGACGAGGTCACCGTCCACATGACGGCACCGGCCGAGCGGGTCTGGGAGCTGGTCTCCGACATCCGCAACACCGGCCGGTTCTCACCCGAGACCGTCGACGCGCAGTGGCTGGGCGGCGCGACCGGCCCGGCCGTCGGTGTCCGGTTCCGCGGCAAGGTCGTCCGCAACGGACGCGGCCCGACCTACTGGTCGGAGTGCGAGATCACCGCCTGCGAGCCGGGCCGCGAGTTCGGCTTCGTCGTGCTCCTGCCCGGCGGCCGGCGGATCAACCACTGGCACTACCGGTTCACCCCGGCCCCCGCGCCGGACGGCACCGCGGGCACCGACGTCACCGAGTCCTTCCGGCTGGAGCCCTCGGCCGGCACCCGGCTCTACTGGACGCTGCTGGGGTGGGCCCGCGGGCGCACCAATCGCGAGGGGATGCGAACGACCCTGGAACGCATCCGTGCGGTGGTGGAGGATCCCGCGGTGTGATCCGTCCCGCCCGCGTCGCCGACGTCCCCGCCCTGCGTGAGATCGAGCGCGCCGCGGGGGAGACGTTCCGGGAGATCGGGCTCGACGTCGTCGCCGACGAGGAGCCGCCACCGGCCGCGGTACTGGCCGCGTACGTGGTGGCGGGGCGGGCGTGGGTGGCCGAGAGGAGCGCAGGCGGAACGAGCATCGGTGCCGAGAGGAGCGCAGGCGGAACGAGCATCGGTGCCGAGAGGAGCGCCGGCACCGGGCTCGTCGGGTACCTGATCGCCGACCTCGTCGACGGCTGTGCGCACGTCGAGCAGGTGTCGGTGCTGCCGTCGCAACGCGGACGGCGGATCGGGGAGGGCCTGGTCGAGCACCTCGCGGGCTGGGCCCGGGACCGCGGCCTGCCCGCGCTGACCCTCACCACCTACCGGGACGTGCCGTGGAACGGCCCGTACTGGGTGCGGCTCGGCTTCCGTGAGCTGATCGCGCCCGGCCCGGGGCTGCGCGCGATCCGGGAGCACGAGGCCGCGCGCGGTCTCGACGTGTGGCCGCGGCTCGCGATGCGCCGTGAACTGGCCGGATCCTGACGGTCCCCGGCCGTAGGGTCGGGCCCATGAGCAACCCGTTCCTCGCCCCGAGCGCGCTGCCGTGGGGGCTGCCCGACACCTCCCGGATCACCGACGAGCACTACCTGCCCGCGTTCGAGGCCGGGACGGCCGAGCAGCGCGCCGAGGTGGCGGCGATCGTCGCGGGGGAGGGCGGACCGACCTTCGACGACACCGTCGTCGCCCTGGAGCGCTCCGGTGCCACGCTGGACCGGGTGGCGCGGCTGTTCTTCACGCGCGTCTCGGCGGACTCCTCGCCCGCGGTGCGCGAGATCGAGGCGCAGGTGGCGCCGATGCTCGCCGCCCACGCCGACGCGATCGCGCTGGACCCGGGCCTGTTCGCCCGGATCGACGCGCTGCACGCCCGTCGCCACGACCTCGGTCTCGATGCCGAGTCGCTGCGGCTGCTCGAGCGCCACCACCGCGACATGGTGCGCGCCGGGGCCCGGCTGGGCCCGGATGAGCAGGTCCGGCTGCGGGAGCTGAACGCCGAGCTGTCCGGGCTGACCACCCGGTTCGGTGCGGCGCTGCTGGCCGGGGCGAACGCCGCGGCCGTGCACGTCACCGACCGCGACCGGCTCGGTGGCCTGTCCGACGACGCGGTCGCCGCCGCCGCGACCGCCGCGGCCGAACGCGGTCACGACGACGGCTGGCTGATCACCCTGGTCCTGCCGACCGCGCAGCCCGCACTGGCGGTGCTCACCGACCGGTCACTGCGCGAGGAGCTGTTCCGTGCGTCCACCGGGCGCGGGCAGGGCGGCGAGCACGACACCCGTGACACCGTCCTCGCGATCGTGCGGCTGCGCGCCGAGCGGGCCGCGCTGCTCGGGTACCCCGACCACGCGTCGTACGTGATCGACGACGCGACCGCGGGGACGGCGGAGGCCGCCGTCGCGATGCTGGAGTCGCTGGTCCCCGCCGCCGTCGCCAACGCCGACCGGGAGGCCGCGGAGCTGGCCGGCGGTGTCGAGGGCGACCTGGAGCCGTGGGACTGGGCGTTCGAGGCGGAGCGGGTGCGCCGCGAGCGCTACGCCGTCGACGACGCCGCGCTGCGCCCGTACCTGGAGCTCGACCGGGTGATCACCGACGGCGTGTTCCGCGCCGCGTCCGGGCTGTACGGGATCACCTTCACCGAGCACACCGACCTGCCCGCCTACCACCCGGACGTGCGCTGGTGGGAGGTCCGTGACTGCGACGGCGAGCCGCTCGGGCTGTTCGGCGCCGACCTGTGGGCGCGGCCGTCGAAGCGCGGCGGGGCATGGATGAACTCGCTGGTCGACCAGTCGTCGCTGCTCGGGACGCGGCCTGTCGTGCTGAACACGCTGAACCTGAACAAGCCCCCGGCCGGGGAGCCCGCGCTGCTCACCCTCGACGAGGTCCGCACCCTGTTCCACGAGTTCGGGCACGCCCTGCACGGGCTGTTCTCCGAGGTGGAGTACCCGACGTTCGCCGGGACGTCGGTGCCGCGCGACTTCGTCGAGTTCCCCAGCCAGGTCAACGAGATGTGGCTGGAGGACCCGCAGGTCCTCACCTCGTTCGCCCGCCACCACGTGACCGGCGAGCCGCTGCCCGACGAGCTGCTGGCCGCGTCGCAGGCCGCCCGCGGGTACGGCGAGGGCTTCGCGACGACGGAGTACCTGGCCGCGTCGCTGTTGGACCAGGCGTGGCACCGGCTTTCCCCGGCCGAGGCCGCCGGCATCACCGACGTGCTCGCGTTCGAGCAGCAGGCGCTGGAGGCGGCCGGGGCCGCGCACCCGCTGGTCCCGCCGCGCTACCGCAGTACCTACTTCAACCACGTGTTCGGCGGCAGCGGGTACGCGGCGGCGTACTACTCCTACATCTGGGCCGAGGTGCTCGACGCCGACACCGTCGCCTGGTTCGGCGAGCACGGCGGCCTGCGCCGGGAGAACGGCGACCGGTTCCGCCGCGAGGTGCTGTCCCGCGGCGGCGCCGTCGACGCGATGGAGGCCTACCGCGCGTTCCGCGGCCGCGACCCGGAGATCGCGCCGCTGCTGGCGCGGCGCGGTCTGGCCGGCTGACCCGGCACACACGACCGCCCGCCGTCCGGTGGGGAGCGCCGGGCGGCGGGCGGTCGTGTGTGCGGAGTGCTACTCGTACTGGCGCATCCAGGCGACCCGCATCTCCGACGGCTCCGGCGAGCCGCCGTCGGGGAAGTAGTCGAGCTGGATCGTGGCGTGCATCGGACCCGGGGGGAACGTGTTCGGGTCCTCGGAGCGGAACCACTCGACGCCGTCGACGTAGCCGACGATCGCGTCCGGGGTCCACTCCACGGCGTAGTTGTGCCACTGGGTGATGTCGAGCTGCTTCTTGGCGTCCTTCTGCGAGTTCGAGCTGCCGTAGTGCAGGAAGAAGGACACGTCGTCGCTGGCGCTGGTGGTCTCGGCGAAGTCGATCTCGCCGCCCTCCGGCCAGGACACCTCGCTCGGCCACAGCAGCAGCACCGGGTGGTACTGCTTGTCGCCCTTGGGGAACTGCGCTCGCATCTCCCACTTGCCGTACTTCTGGGAGGTGCCCCAGGCCATGCCGCCGGTGTTGCCCTGCGAGTCGCCGCGGATGACGAGGTTGCCGTTCTCCACCGAGATCGCGTCGGAGGTGCGGCGGCCCTGGCCGTCGTGGCCCTCGCCGTTGTAGGGCGACCAGTTGCTGCCGAGGGTGTTGCCGAGGAACTCGTCACCGCCGATGGCCTGCCAGCCCATCTTCAGCGCGGCCTGGATGCCGTCGCCGGCGACCTGGACGGCGCCACCGACCGGACCGGCGGCGGGGGCTCCGCCCGAGTTCCCGGAGCTCCCGGAACCACCGGAGTTCGCGGCGGCCCGTGCCCGCTCGGCAGCCTCGCGGCGGCGCTGTTCGGCGCGCCGCTCGGCGGCCTCCTGCGCGGCCAGGGCCTGGCCGATCTGGCCGGACGCACCCTGCGCGGCGTCGCCGAGTGCGGAGCCGCCCCCGTTGGCCAGCACCGGGCCGGCGGACAGCGCGGTGTCCGACGCCGACCGGCGCGACGAGTCGTTCACCATCGCCGCGGACAGCGACGGGTCCTCGGTGCCGGGCTGCAGCAGCGTCAACACCATCGTCGCGGCGAGCACCGCGGCGGCGCCGACGCCCAGCGGGGCGAACCGGCGGACACGGGAGCGGGCGGGTCGTGCCCGGTCGATCGCGACGACCGAGCCCGTCCCCGACACCTCGGGTTCGTGCAGGCCGGCGATGGCCCCACCGGTGACCTCGGTGCGCGGTGCGGGCACCTCGGCCTGCGGGGCCGCGGGCTCCTCGGGCGAAGACGACCCGCCGAACAGCTCCACACCGGACAGCCCGGCCGCCGACGACGGCGTGGACCGCCGCGCGCGACGGCCCGGGGTCCCGGTGATGGGCACGGCGTGCGCGCCCGTCCCGGTCACCGCGGTGTCCCCGGCGGCGGCGTGGGAGCCGCTGCCGGCCGCGCGGCCGCCCGGCGCCCACGGGCCGGGGTCGGCCGTGTCGGCCCAGGTGATCCGCCCGGCGTCCGCCGTCGTGGCACCGGTGGGGGAGTCCGCCGTGACGGCGGCACCGGTGTCGTCGGGGATGTCGGGGTCGGTGTCGTCGTACCCGGCGTCGAGGACGCGGTGCCGCCCGGAGGCGCTCACCCGGTCCTGGAGCAGGGTGGCCGCGGGTACGGCGGATCGGGCCGTGTCGTCCGCCGGGGCGGAGGACACGGCATGCCTGCCCCGGGGAGACGGCACAGAGGGGGAGCTGTGCTCGGCGGCGAGTCGCGCGATCAGGTCGCGGGGGTCGACCTGATCAGCCGCAGCGGAACTCTTCCGTCGCATGAGGAGGGACTCTAGGTAGGGTGACCGAGTGTGAACACCCTCGCTGAGAAGGGTGGTTGCGTCTCCGCGCCGACAGGTCGACGGAGAGCGCCGAAGAGCAAGATCCCGCCATTTCGGCAGTAATGCTGGGCCGAACAGAGCAACGGGACTCTCAGGGTCACCCGTTAAGGCTAAGTGTTCACGGTACATCGCACCGTTAGCCGATTGTGACGGGCTGCCGGTCGAGGAACAGTGACCGTGCCTCCCCGGCGCTCCTCGCACGACCTCACGAGCTCCCCGCTCCCCGACCTCCGCAGGATCTGTGAACGATCACGCTCCCCCCGTCTCGCCGTCCCTCCCGATCCCCGCGCCCCGTGCCGAGATGCGCGCGCTCAGCGTGCTGCTGGCCCTGCCGCCGTCGGCCGGCACCGCCTCGCTCGGCCGCGGGCTGCGCCAGGACCTCGCCGCCGAAGGCGTGGACCTCGTCGTCGTCACCGACGGCATCGAGTTGCTGGACACCCTGCGCTCCCGCGGCGCCGACCTGCTCGTGCTCGACATGGAGCTGCCGGGTCCGGAGCCGTCGGTGCTGCTCGGAGCCGTGCAGTCCGAGTCCCCGCCGACCCCGGTGATCACCGTCGTGCCGCGCGAACGGCGGGCCGGGGTGATCGGCATGCTGCGCGGCGACCGCGACGACTTCCTGATCCGGCCGTTCGTCCCGGACGAGCTCGCGTCCCGGATCCGGCTCCGGCTGCGTGCCGCCGCGGGGCTGCCCGCGCCGACGGTGCTCGGGCACGGCGGCCTGTCCGTCGACGTCGACGCCGGCCAGGTGTTCGTCGACGGCCGCCGGGTCGCGCTGTCCCCGACCGAGTACGCGCTGCTGCTCGCGCTGGCCGAGCAGGCGGGCGAGCCGGTCGCGCTCGACGACCTGGGCCGCCGGGCCTGGACCGAACCGGTGTCGGCCAACCTGGTGCAGGTCTACGTGTCCTACCTGCGGCGCAAGATCGGTCCCGAGCGGATCAGGACCATCCGGGGGCTGGGCTACCAGCTGGACGGCTGAGTCGGGGTTCTCAGGATCCGAAGGACGACGCGACGTCGAGCAGCAGGTCGTTCTCCTCCGGCGTGGACACGGTGACCCGTACCCCGTCGGTGGCGAACGGACGCACGATCACCTTCCGCTCGCCGCAGTGCGTCGCGAACGCCGCGGTCCGGTCCCCGAGCGGCAGCCACACGAAGTTCGCCTGGGTCTCCGGCACGGTGAACCCGGACCTGCGCAGCCCGGCGGCCACCCGGTCCCGCTCCGCGACGACGGCGGCGCAGTCGGCGAGGATCTCCTCCCGGTGCTCCAGTGCGGCGACGGCACCCGCCTGGGCGACCGAGCTGACCCCGAACGGTGGCGCCACCTTGCGCAGCGCGGTCGCGATCTCCTCGGAGGTCAGGGCGTAGCCGACCCGCAGTCCCGCCAGCCGGTAGGCCTTGGAGAAGGTGCGCAGCACGACCAGGTTCCGGTGGGCGTCGAGCAGCGGCCGGCCGCTGACGGCGTCGGGGTCGGTGACGTACTCGGCGTAGGCCTCGTCGAGCACCACCAGCACGTCCGACGGCACGGCATCCAGGAAACGGACGAACTCGTCGCGGTGCACGGCCGGGCCGGTCGGGTTGTTCGGGCTGCACACGAACACCACCCGGGTCCGCTCGGTGACCGCGGCGGCCATCGCGACGAGGTCGTGCCGGAAGTCGGCGTCCAGCGGCACGGTGCGGATCTCCGCACCGCCGATCCGGGTCACGATCGGGTACGCCTCGAACGAGCGCCAGGCGAACAGCACCTCGTCGCCGGGGCCCAGGCAGCCGATCTGCACGAGCTGCTGGCACAGCGTCACCGAGCCGCAGCCGACCGCGACCCGCTCGGGGGCCAGGGCGTACAGGTCCGCGATGCGTCCGGTCAGCTCGACGACGCCGAGGTCCGGATACCGGTTGCCACCTGCGGCGGCGCGGGCGATGGCCTCCAGCACCGCGGGAGCGGGCGGCGCGGCGACCTCGTTGCTCGCGAGCTTGATCGCCCCGGGGACGGTGCGACCCGGCACGTAGGCGGGCAGGGTGTCCAGATCGGGACGGATCAGCGTCATGACGGCAACGGTATCCGCCGGGGGTCGAACCCGGGCCCGTGCTCTGGTTGAGTGACGTCATGACGACGACCGCTGTCCGGACCGAGGGCGTGCCGCTGACCGACGGGGGCGAGCTGCGCCTGACCGTGGCCGAACCCGACGGTCCGGTCCGCGGCGGTGTCGTCGTCCTGCAGGAGGCACGGGGGGTCACCGACTCGATCAGGCTGCTCGTCACCGGCCTCGCCGCGGACGGCTGGCTCGCCGTCGCCCCGCACCTCTACCGCGACGCCGGTGCGGGCGGTGACCTCGCCGACGGCTCCGACGCCGAGGTCGCCGAGCACGTCGGCAGCCTCGAGCCGCGCCAGGTCATGGACGACTGCGACACCGCGTTCGGCTGGCTGGGCGACGTGGGTATCGAGGCCGACCGGATGGGCGTGCTGGGGTTCGACCTCGGGGGTACGGTCGCGCTGCACGTCGCGGCGAACCGCACCCTCGGCGCGGCGATCACGGTCGCGGGTGGCGGGATCGAGTCGTCGCCGTGGTCCAGCCTGCCCGCCCTGGTCGAGACCGCGCCCGAGCTCACCTGCCCCTGGCTGGGCATCTACTCGGAGGCCTCCGACACCGACGCCGTCGCCCGCCTGCGCGACGCCGCGGCGTCCTCCGGGAAGGCGACCGACGTCGTGATCTACCCGAGCACCGGCTACCGCTTCGACGACGACCCGGACTCGGCCGCCGAGGCCTGGCAGCGGGTCCTCAACTGGTTCGACGCGCACCTGCGCTGACGAAGACCCCGGCGCGCGCGGCGGCCGCGGTCGCCGCTGCCGCACGGTGGGCGTCCGCGGTGTCCGGACGCGTCCCGCGGGTGAGGAGCTGGTGGTAGAGCGGGGCGGAGACCGCACGGACGACGGCGGCCGGTTCGGTGCCGGCCGGTAGCTCGCCGCGGGCCACGGCGTCGGTGACGCACGGCTCCCAGACGGCGGTCCGGGCGTCGTAGAAGCCGCGCAGCGCGCGTGCGGTCCCGGCGTCGTCGGCGGCGGCGCAGACCAGCGCGGTGAGCAGCGGCCCCTGTCGCGGGTCGGCCAGTGTGGAGCGGACCAGCTCGGCGTTGGCGAGCAGGTCGCCGTCGAGCGAGCCGGTGTCGGCGCGCGGGGCGGAGGTCTCGATCATGTCGGTGACCAGGTCCTCCAGCACCGCGGGCACGCTGCCCCAGCGGCGGTAGACCGTCGTCTTGCCGACGCCCGCCCGGCGCGCGAGTTCGGCGAGGTCCAGGCCCGGCAGCCCGAGCTCGATCAGGGCGTCGCCCGCCGCGGCCAGCACGGCGGACCGGACGCGCGCGGTCCGGCCGCCCGGCCTGCTCATCTCCGGTGCCACGGCGCCCACCCTAACCCGTGACGGAACCGGAGTCCCGTTTGGCGTGCTTGTTCTAAAGGAACTACAGTCCCTTTAGAGGAGGACGGGCATGGAGTACCGACGGTTGGGCCGCAGTGGGTTGCAGGTCCCGGTCCTGAGCTTCGGCGCGGGCACGTTCGCCGGGCGCGGCGAGCTGTTCGGCGCATGGGGGTCGGTCGACGCCGCCGGCGCGCGCCGGATGGTGGACCGGTGCCTCGACGCGGGGGTGACCCTGTTCGACACAGCCGACGTCTACTCCGACGGCGGGTCGGAGGAGGTCCTCGGGGCGGCGCTGCGGCAGCGCCGCGACGAGGTCCTGATCTCGACCAAGGCCGGCCTGCCGACCGGCCCCGGCCCGAACGACGCGGGCGCCGGGCGCTTCCACCTGGTCCGCGCCGTCGAGGACGCCCTGCGCCGGCTCGGCACCGACCGGATCGACCTGTTCCAGCTGCACGCCTACGACGCGGGCACCCCGCCCGAGGAGGTGCTCGCGACGCTGGACGTGCTCGTCCGGTCGGGCAAGGTGCGCTACACCGGTGTCTCCAACCACCCCGGGCGACGGCTGGTGCGGACCCTGGACCTGGCCGACCGGCACGGTTGGCCGCGGCCCGTCGCGCACCAGGTGTACTACTCGCTGGTCGGCCGCGACTACGAGTGGGACCTCATGCCGCTGGGCCACGAGGAGGGCGTCGGCGCCCTGGTCTGGAGCCCGCTGGGCTGGGGGCGGCTCACCGGCCGGGTCCGGCGGGGCGCCCCGCTGCCCGCGGGGAGCCGGTTGCACACCACCGCCGAGGCGGGCCCGCCCGTCCCCGACGACCTGCTGTTCGACGTCGTCGACGTGCTCGACGCGATCGCCGCCGAGACCGGCCGCACGGTGCCGCAGATCGCACTGAACTGGCTCACCTCCCGCCCGACCGTCAGCTCGGTGATCGTCGGCGCCCGGGACCTGGCGCAGCTGGAGGACAACCTCGGCGCGGTCGGCTGGCGTCTGGACGACGACCAGGTCGCCCGGCTGGACGCGGCCTCGCACCGCCCCGCGCCCTACCCGTACTTCCCCTACGAGCGGCAGGAGGCCTTCGCCCGGCTCGCGCCGCCGCTCGTCGGCGCCCCGGCCTGACCGTCCCCCTGTGACGGGCACCCTGTCGCGGAGGGCCGGAGTGGGGTCCGGCCACTGGTGCGCGGCCGGGGCCGTCGGGGATGCTCGGGGCATGCCGCCCGTGTCGTCGCCGCAGACCGTCACCGATCCGGACACCCCCGAGCTCCTGTGGAGCCCGGACCCGGACCGGGTGGCGGACACCGAGATCGTCCGGTTCGCGACCTGGGCGCGTGACGAGCGGAGCGCCCCGCTGTCCGACGTCACCGACTACGCGCAGCTGCACACCTGGTCGGTGACCGACCTGGAGGGCTTCTGGTCGGCGGTCGCCGAGTACTCCGGGGTGCTGTTCCACGACCGCCCCACGGCCACGCTCGGCTCCCGTGACATGCCCGGCGCGCAGTGGTTCCCGGGTGCGACCCTCAACTACGCCGAGCACGCCCTGACCCCCGGCCCGGGCCGCGCCGACGACGACATCGCCGTCGAGTTCGTCCGCGAGGACGGCCTGGAGCGCACCGTCACCCACGCCGAGCTGCGCGACCAGGTCGCCCGCGCGCGTGCCGGGCTCGTCCGGGCCGGCGTCGGACAGGGGGACCGGGTCGTCGCGCTCGCCCCGAACTCCGTCGAGACCCTGGTCGCGTTCCTGGCCGCGGCGAGCCTCGGCGCGATCTGGTCGTCCTGCTCGCCGGACTTCGGCGCCCGCGCCGTGCACGACCGCTTCGCCCAGATCGAGCCCGCCGTGCTCGTCGCCGTCGACGGGTACCGCTACAACGGCAAGGGCTTCGACATCCGCGACAAGGTCGCCGACCTGCAGCGACAGCTGCCGACGCTGCGCGCGACCGTCCTCGTGCCCTACCTCGACCCCGACGCGATCCTCGACGGCACGACGACCTGGGCCGGGTTCACCGCCGAGCCCGGCCCGCTGGAGTTCACACCCGTCCCGTTCGACCACCCCCTGTGGGTGCTCTACTCCTCGGGCACCACCGGCCTGCCCAAGGGCATCGTGCACGGGCACGGCGGCATCGTCGTGGAGCACCTGAAGGCGATGCGTCTGCAGCACGGGCTCGGGCCGGGGGAGCGGTTCTTCTGGTTCACCACCACCGGCTGGATGATGTGGAACTTCCTGGTCGGCGGCCTGCTCGTGGGCGCGACCATCGTGATGTTCGACGGCAGCCCCGGTCACCCCGACCTCGGCGCGCTGTGGGCGCTCGCCGCGCGGCACCGGGTGTCGCTGTTCGGGGTCTCCGCCCCCTACGTGCAGTCCTGCATGAAGGCCGGCCTGCGCCCCGGCGACGACCACGACCTCTCCGCGATGCGCGCGCTCGGCTCCACCGGCGCGCCGCTGTCGGTCGACGGGTTCCGCTGGATCGGCGAGGCCGCCGGGTCGCACATCCAGATCTGCTCGGTCTCCGGCGGCACCGACGTCTGTGCGGCCTTCCTCACCAGCGCCCCCACGGTGCCGGTGTGGCTGGGCGAGCTCTCCTGCGCGGCGCTCGGCTCCGACGTCCGCTCGTGGGCCGAGGACGGCACCGACCTGCTCGACGACGTCGGCGAGCTGATCATCACGACGCCGACCCCGTCGATGCCGGTCATGTTCTGGAACGACCCGGACGGCACCCGCCTGCGCGAGTCCTACTACGAGGACTTCCCCGGCAACTGGCGGCACGGCGACTGGGTCCGCCGCACCCCGCGCGGCTCCTACGTCATCTACGGCCGCTCGGACTCCACACTCAACCGCGGTGGGGTCCGGATGGGCACCGCCGACTTCTACGCCGTCGTCGAGAACGTCGGCGGGGTCGCGGACTCGCTGGTGATCGACACGACCGCGCTCGGCGAGCGAGAGGAGGGGGCCCTGCTCTGCTTCCTCGTCCTCGACGACGGCGTCGCGCTCGACGACGTCGAGCCGACCCTGCGCTCGCTGCTGCGGAAAGAGCTCTCGCCGCGGCACGTGCCGGACCGGTTCGTCGTCGTCGACGCGGTGCCGCGCACCCTGAACGGCAAGAAGTGCGAGGTCCCGGTGAAGAAGATCCTCGCGGGCACCGCGCCGGAGAAGGCGGTGTCGGCCGGCGCCCTCCAGAATCCCGACGCGCTGACCCCGTTCGTGGCCCTCGCAGGGTCCTGACCTGCGCCGGACCGGGGGCCCCCGGCCAGGGGGACCCCGGTTCCGGACGGCCGGAATGCCCGTGTAGTGTTGCGCTCGCTGGTGGCCGTCAGGCACCGGGGAGGCTTCGCCTAGTCTGGTCTATGGCGCCGCACTGCTAATGCGGTTTGGGGTAACCCCCCATCCCGGGTTCAAATCCCGGAGCCTCCGCACCGGCACGGCGGTGGGGACACCGGTCGCCGGCCGACAACTGAAGATTGCTACGCTGGAGACAGCAACGCGCCCGTAGCTCAACGGATAGAGCATCTGACTACGGATCAGAAGGTTAGGGGTTCGAATCCCTTCGGGCGCACACATCAGGATCCGGCCCCGACCAGCACCTATGGTCGGGGCCGTTCTCGTGTCCGGATCGGCCGACTCGCATTCACGACTCTCGGCCCCGGTCACGTCGTGACCGGGGCCGAGGGGTCGCGCCGACAGGAGCCGGTCAGTCCTTCGTGAAGGCGTCCTTGACCTTCTCCCCGGCCTGCTTCAGGTTGCTCTTCGCCTGGTCGCCCTGGCCCTGGGCCTCGAGCTCCTTGTCGTCGGTGACCTTGCCGACGGTCTCCTTGGCCTTGCCGGCGAGCTCCTCGGTCTTGTTGTCGACCTTGTCGTCCGCTCCCATGGGTGCCTCCTCGGCTCGTTCGTCACCGCTGTCCTGCGCCACCGCGGGGGTGTCGCGCACGGCGTGGGACCGGGTACCACGTGGCGGGCGCGGGAAACGGTGGGCCCGGATGCGGTTCGTCCGGTTCGGGCGGATCATGGAGGTGTGCCCGGTCGCCGTTCCCCCGCCGCGCGGTCCCGTCGCCTGCGGATGGCGGTCGTCGCCGGTGCGCTCCCGCTCCTGGTCGCCTGCGCGCCCGGGTCCGCGGCTCCCGCGTCGCCCGGCCCGCCGGACACCCCGGAGGTGACGGTCGTCCAGATGAACCTGTGCGACAGCGGGATCGCCGGTTGCTACACCGGGCGAGCCGTCGAGGCCGCGGCCGATCTCGTGCGGACCGAGATGCCGGACGCGGTCACCCTCAACGAGGTGTGCCGCGCGGGCGTCGAGCGGATCGAGCGGGCGCTCGCCGGGGCCGCGCCGGGGTCGTCGACATCGTCGTCGTTCCAGCCGGCCCGCGAGCGCGACACCGGCGCGCCGTACCGCTGCGCGAACGGTGACGAGTACGGCATCGGCGTGGTCTCGCGTGCCCCGTCGAGCGTCGCGAGCGCCGGGATCCACCCGGCGCAGGACCCGCGTGACCCCGAGGAGCGTGCCTGGCTCTGCCTGGACACGACGACCGCTGGTGGCCCGCTCGGGGTCTGCACCTCGCACCTGGCCTACACCGACCGCGCCGTCACCCGGGCCCAGTGCGGGTACCTGTTCGACACCGTCGTCGCGGGCCTGCGGTCCCGCGCCGACGCCGGACCGGTCGTCGTGGGGGCCGACCTCAACCTGGGGGCCGCCGACGACCCCGACCTGCGGTCCTGTCTGCCTCCGGGGTCGGCACCGGCCGCCGACGACGGGGTCCAGCACGTCGTCGTCATCCCCGCGGCGGCCGCTGCGCGCACCCGGGTGATCGACCTGGGCGGGACCACCGACCACCCCGCGCTGCTGGTCACGGTGCGGCCCGAGGCCGGATCTGCGTAGCGCTGCGGATCGACGGGACCCCGCCGGCCGGTAGAACGGTCACACGACGCGGGAGGGGTGGGGTCATGGACGAGGACCTGGCCGTCGGTGCGGTGCTGGGGGACTTCGAGATCCGGGGACGGCTCGGGGCCGGGGGATGGGGGTCGTGCTGCGGGCCCACGACCGCCGCCACGGCGGCGAGGTCGCGCTGACGGTGCTGGCCGCCCACCTCGCCGGGGACCCGGTCGTCGTCGAGCGGTTCCGGCGGGAGGTGCGCGCCGCGCGCGCCCTGGACGCCCGCGCACGCCGCGGGCCTGCTGCACCGCGACGTGAAGCCGGCGGACCTGGTCGTCGGCGCGGCGCCGGCCCGGGCCGGCGGCGACGCCTCCCTGCGCCCGGTCACCGGTCCGGTCGGATCGGCGGGTCCGCGGCCCTGCTGACCCGCGAGCCGGGTCGTGACCCGGAGTTCACCGGCGGAAACACCGATGTACCCCGGAGCGGTCATGCTTCGCGCTCACCCCGCGTACCCCCGCCGGAACCTGGGTTCCGAGGCGCCTGCGGGATAGTGTCCTTGCTCACGGCGCCGACGCCGGCGGAGCCGATGCGAGCTGTCGAGGAGGCCCCGAGTGCGCTACTGGACCACTGAGGACCGCCCGGCCGGTGAGCAGTTCAGCTACTGGCGCGAGGTGATCTGCGAGGCGTTCACCCCGCTCGCCGCGGAGCTGCCCGGCGCGCGGCGGACCGGCCGGGCCCACGCGCGCGAGATCCGCAGCTGGGTGCGCTCCAGCAGGCTCACCGCGACCAACTGTGCCGAGGTGTCGTCGGCGACGCAGCTCATCACCCACGGCGCGGCCGAGGTGCGGCGCACCGTCACCGACCACGTGTTCGTGAACCTGCAGATCAGCGGTCACTGCGTGGGGACCCAGGCCGGGCGCCGCTGCGTCGTGGAGCCGGGCGGCTTCGCGCTGTTCGACACCACCCGCGAGTACGGGCTGGAGTTCGTCGCCGACGACCGGACCGAGGAGTGGCGCTGCGTCTCGTTCCGGGTGCCGCGCGCCCGGCTGCTGCCGCTGGTCGTCGACCTCGACGGCGCCACCGCGACGACCCACGACGGCGCCGCGCCCGGCATGGCCCGCATCGTCGCCTCCACCATGCTGTCCACCTGGAACGGCCTCGACACGCTCGACCCGGCCGGCGCGGACGCCGCCGACACCGCCTTCACCACACTGCTCGCTGCCGCGGCCGGCGGCACCGACGAGCTGCGCGACACCGGGCGCGCGGAGCTCGACGCGGGCATGCGGGCCGCGGTCAACCGCTACCTGGCGGCGCACCTGCGGACCGGGGACACCTCGGCCGGCGCGGTCGCATCCCGCTTCGGCATCTCGGTCCGCAAGCTGCACCAGCTCTACGAGGGCACCGACCGCAGCTTCTCCCGTACCGTCATGGCCCTGCGCCTCGACGGGTGCACCCGCGAGCTCACCGCCCCGGCGCGGACCGGGACCCTCACCGAGCTCGCCGCCCGCTGGGGCTTCGCCGACCTGTCCCACCTCAACCGCGTCTTCCGCGCCCAGCACGGCTGCCTGCCGTCGGAGTACGTCGACCGCGGCCCGGACGGAGCGTGCACGCCGGTACCGGCCGCCGTGCGCACCGGTTCGATCCCGGGGCGGGGTGTGACGGCCACCATCGCGTCGCGTCCCTGACCCCACGGTCGGGTCGGGGCCCGACCGGAAGGCATTCGACGATGACACTGGACTTCTCCCTCGACGCCGAGCAGCTGGCCCTGCGCGAGCAGGCCCGGCAGTTCGCCGACACCGTCCTGACCGGCGTCGAGCCGGCGATCGCCCCGCACCCGCAGCCTGCCGAGCGGTTCTACGCCATCGAGCCGTTCTACCGGCAGATGGTCGAGGCCGGGTTCGTGAAGGCGCTCATCCCAGCCGAGTACGGCGGCGGCCGGTTCACCTCGCTGCAGTTCGTGCTGGCCGTCGAGGAGCTGGCCCGCGTCGACGTCAACACCCCCACGGCGATCCTCGGCACCGGTCTCGGGCTGTACCCGGTCGTCCACTTCGGCACCGAGGAGCAGAAGCAGCGCTGGCTGCCGGCCTTCTGCGGGACCGAGCCGAAGCTCGCCGCGATCGCCTACACCGAGGTCACCGGCGGCGCGAACTACGACTCGCCGGACCCGAAGGTCGGGGTGCAGACCTTCGCCCGGATCGAGGGCGACGAGATCGTCCTCAACGGCTCCAAGCACTACACCACCAACGCCTCGGGCTTCGACGGCCAGGGCGCCGACCTCATCGCGGTCGTCTGCCGCACCGACCCGGCACTGCCGCCACAGGAGTCGCTCGCGGTCGTCATGGTCGAGCGGGGCACACCCGGCGTGGAGATCACCGGCATGCTCGACACCATCGGGCACCGCGCCGCGAACTCGCCGCGCGTCGAGTTCCGCGACGTCCGCGTCCCGCTCTCGAACATGATCGGGGGCCCCGGCGACGGCATGGAGATCGTGAAGAGCGCGTTCACCTGGACCTGCGCGCCGATCGGCGCGGCCTGCGTCGGGCGGATGCGGGCGGCCTTCGACTACGCCTACGAGTTCGCGAGGACCGACAGCCGCTCCGGCCCGCACCCGGTCATCGAGTACCAGAACGCCGGGTACATGCTCGCCGACATCAAGATCCGCATCGAGGCGACCCGGTACCTGGCGTGGAAGGCTGCCGACCACTTCGACCGCACCGGCGGCAAGGACCGCGAGCTCGCCAACATCACGAAGATCTACGCCTCGGAGCGGTCGGTCGACGTGGTCTACGACGCGATGCGCCTGGTCGGCGTGGACGCCTACACCACCGAGACCCCGATCGCCGGGATCATGCAGGACGTCCTGTGCTTCCCCGTGTACGACGGCGGCAACATGGGCGTCCGGCGACGGCACCTGCACGAGATGCTGATGGAGCCGAGCTACGACCCGCTGGCCTCGGCCGAGAACCGGCTCGCCACCGGGACCTGACCGCCCCGGGCCGGTCCCCGTGCCGAGAGGGCCGGCCCGCTCCCGAGCTCAGGCGTGCGCGGCGACCGGGTCGTCGGCAGCCTCGGGCAGGATCTCGCCGTCCTCCAGCACGTTGGCGCGCGGCACCTCGTGCAGGAAGATCGCCCCGTCGGACTTCGCGTCCCCGGTGACCGCGCACCACGCGTCGGCGATCCCGTGCAGCAGCCGGGCCCGGACCTCGGGGGAGCGGCCGTCGTGGATCAGCCCGACCATCCGCGGGCCCTCCACCGGCTCCCCGGCCACGGAGACGCTGCCGGGCGGGACCTCGGTGAAGGTGCAGTGCACGTAGCGGGCGGGCGCAGCAACGTCCTCGACGACCGGCTGCGACCGGTACGCCGTCGACGTCCCGCCGGTCCGGCTGGTGCACCGCGGCTGCGGCCACCCGCCGAGCCCCGGCTCACCTGTACACACTGCGCCGAGCCGGTGGCGTGGCGGGACATGACCGCCGAGGTCGAGCCCGACGCCTGGTGAGCACCACGGCGTCGTGGCCGGGGCCGGTACCTCAGGCGCCGCCCGGCGGGTGCCGCCCATCGCCCGGGGCGAGCAGGGCGTCGGCCGTCGCCGCGTCGCAGACCAGGGTGTGGACCAGGCCCGAGCGCAGTACGGCGCGGGTGGCGTCGGCCCGCTCCGGGTCCCTGACCAGGGCGATCACGTCGCCCGCGGCCCGCAGGTCCGCCTCCCCCGCCGCGACGAGCTGGTGC
>NZ_JAMXSG010000159.1:0-13220 GCF_024124365.1 Pseudonocardia sp. McavD-2-B | reverse complement strand
ACCGCCGGCCCGGAGGCGGGGGCCTGCCCGGCGCAGCGGCAGCCGCCGGTGGGTCCCCACGGCGTCGGCTCCTGCCGGACCCGGGCCAGCAGCACGTCGCGCTCGGCGTCGGACACCGGGCCGTGCGCGAGCCGCCGGTCCAGCGCGGTCATCCGGCCCAGCACCGCCGGGTCCCCGATCTTGACCCGGCGCCCGCCCGCCAGCTGGGACAGCATCGCCGGGCTCAGCCCGACCGCGGCGGCGAGGCGGGCCTGGGTGATGCCGAGACCGGTCGTGAGCCGGCGGATGCGCTCGTCGAGGGGCTCGCCGTAGATCGCGCTCTGGCGGTCGCGGTTACGCGCGATCTCCTGCGCCACCGGGTCCGCGGTGCGGGGGTCGTCCATGCCGCACAGCCTCGGCGACCACGCGGTGCGGGCGTGGACGTTCGGCCCCGGCAGGGGGTTTTCACCTAACCCGGCGCCCCGTCGGGTCCGGTCGCGTCGCCGGCCGCGGTGAGGATCTCGCGGCAGGTCGCGACGTCGCGACCCATCTGCGCGACGAGCGCCTCGATGCCGTCGTAGTGCTCCTGGCCGCGCAGCCGCTCGACGAACTCGACGCCGACCTCGTGGCCGTAGAAGTTCTCGTCGACGTCGAGCACGTAGACCTCGACGGTGCGCACCCGCCCGGAGAACGTGGGGTTGGTCCCCACCGAGACGGCGCCCATCAGGCGGCGGTCGCTGATGCGGAACCAGCCCGCGTAGACGCCGTCGGCGGGGATCGCCGTGTGCGGTGGGCTGGCGACGTTCGCCGTCGGATAGCCCAGGTCACGGCCACGCTTGTGGCCGTGCACGATCACGCCGTCCACCCGGTGCCAGCGGCCCAGCGCGTGCGCGGCGTCGCGGACGGCCCCGGCGTCGATGCAGGACCGGATGTAGGTGGAGGAGAAGGTCACGTCGTGGTCGGAGACGAGGTCGAGGGCCTCGCAGGCGAACCCGAAGCGACGGCCCAGCTCGGCGAGGGTCCCGACGTCGCCCTCGGCCCGGTGGCCGAAGGTGAAGTTGCTGCCCACGACGACGACGGCCGCGTGCAGCCGGTCCACCAGCACCTCGTGCGCGAACCCGGCGGGGGCCATCCGGGACAGCGCCTCGGTGAACGGGATGACGCAGAAGACGTCCGCGCCCGCCTCGGCCACGAGCTCCGCCCGCCGGTCGAGTGTGGACAGCCGCGCCGGGTGCGTGCCCGGCCGGATCAGCTCGGCCGGGTGCGGGTCGAACGTCACGACGACGGCGGGCAGGCCGCGCTCGTGCGCCCGTTCCACCGCGCGGGCGATCAGCTGCCGGTGTCCCCGGTGCACCCCGTCGAACACGCCGACGGTGACGACGCACCGGCCCCAGCCGGGCGGAACCGCCTCCAGACCACGCCACCGCTGCACGGCCGCGAGCCTAGGCGAACCGGGTGGGATCCCGCGCAGCGGGCGACCGCGGCCGGTCGGGGGGGTCAGCCGGCCGGAGCGAGCACGACGACCGGGCGGGCGGCGGCGCCGCGATCGGCCATCAGGGCCAGCGCGGCGCCGTCCGGGGCGAACACACCGTAGGTGCCCTCGATCCCGGCCGCGGGCAGCGACTTGCCGAACCGCACGTCGGTGGCGGCGGAGGCGTCGAGGTCGACGCGGGGGAACGCCGTCGCGACGGCCGCGGCGAGGTCCAGCGACAGACCCGGGTCGTCGGCGAGCTGCTCGACGGTGCGCGCGTGCTCCAGGGTGAACGGTCCGACCCGGGTGCGCCGCAGCGCGGTCAGGTGCCCGGCGGAGCCCAGCGCGGCGCCGAGGTCGCGGGCGAGCGCGCGGACGTAGGTGCCCGAGGAGCAGTCGACGGCGACGTCCAGATCGCACCACGCCCCCTCGCGGCGCACCGCGAGCAGCTCGAAGGCGGACACGGTGACCGGGCGGGCCGGGATCTCGACGGTCTCGCCGTCGCGGACCCGCTGGTAGGCGCGCTTCCCGTCGATCTTGACCGCGGAGACCGCGCTGGGGACCTGCATGATCTCGCCCGTCAGCGCGGCCGTCGCGGCCCGGAGAGCGGCGTCGTCGGCATCGACCGGGACGGGCTCGCCGATGGGCGTGCCCTCGGCGTCGTCGGTGTCGGTGGCCTGCCCGAGGCGCACGGTGGCGGTGTAGGCCTTGGTGTCCAGCGACAGGTGCCCGAGCAGCTTGGTGGCCCGCTCGATGCCGACGACCAGCACCCCGGTCGCCATCGGGTCCAGCGTCCCGGCGTGGCCGACCTTGCGGGTGCCCATGATCCGGCGGAGCTTCCCGACGACGTCGTGACTGGTCGGGCCCCGGTCCTTGTCGACGATCACGAGTCCGGGCGGCGGGGGCGGGTTGCGTGCGGGCACGCCGGGACGCTAACGCGCCAGCCGGTACCCGACTCCACGGACCGTCACCACGACGTCGCGGGAGCCCAGCTTCGACCGCAGCGACGCCACGTGCGCCTCCAGCGTGCGTGCCGCGGAGGCGTCGGCGATCCCCCACACCTGCTCCAGCAACTCGGTACGCGGCAGCACCGCACCCTCGCGGCGGGCGAGCGCGGCGAGCAGGTCGAACTCCTTGCGGGTCAGCGCGACCTCGGCGCCGCCCGCGGTCACCGCGCGCCGGTCGAGGTCGACGACGACGTCGCCGACGCTCACCGTCGCGGCCACCGCCGAGCCGGTGGCACGACGCAGGACGGCCTCGATCCGGGCGACGAGCTCCTCGGTGGAGACCGGCTTGACCAGGTAGTCGTCGGCGCCCGAGCGCAGGCCCTGCACCCGCGCCGCGACGTCGCCGCGGCCGGTGATCGCCAGGATCGGCACCCGGGACCGCTCCCGGATCTCCCGACAGACACCGATGCCGTCGCGGTCGGGCAGGCCCATGTCGAGCAGCACCACGTCGGGCTCCCGCTCCGCGACGGCCGCGATGGCCGCGGACCCGCTGGTCACGAGGTCGGTCGGGTAGCCCTGGCGGACCAGGCTGCGCCGCAGGGCGTCGCCGAGGATCGCGTCGTCCTCGACCAGCAGCACCCGCACGCCACCCACCCTAGCCACGCTTTCCTCAAAGCTTCCTCAAGCCCGGTGTCCCCGCGGTTGCCCCACGACACGACCCGACCCCATCGTTTCCCCACCGCACACGTCGAGGAGGACGGACATGGCCGAGGTCGCCAACGCAGACGGCTCGTCCGGGACGGGGTCCACCACCCCCACCCGGACCAAGAAGAAGGTCTACACCCAGCTCTGGTTCTGGGTCATCGTCGGCATCGTCTCCGGGATCCTGGTGGGCTTCCTCGCCCCCGGGTTCGCCAAGGAGACCAAGTGGCTGGCCGACACGTTCGTCCAGATGATCAAGGTCATCATCGGCCCGGTCATCTTCTGCACCGTGGTCGTCGGCATCGCCTCGCTGGGCAACCTGGCCCGCGCCGGCGGTCTCGCCGCCCGGGCGCTGGGCTACTTCCTGGTCATGACCGTCATCGCGCTGACGATGGGGCTCGTCGCGGGCAACGTGTTCCAGCCGGGCGCCGGATTCACCGGCCAGCCGAGCGCGTCCGACCTCGCGAAGGCCACCGACCAGGCCGCGACCGGCAGTCAGGAGTCGGGTGTCATCCCGTTCATCCAGGACTCGCTGCTCCCGCACAGCTTCTTCGGCCCGTTCGTCGAGAACTCGGTGCTGCAGGTCCTGGTGCTGGCGATCCTGTCGGCCTGCGCCATCTCCTCGCTGAACCCGGCCCTGCGCAGCCGCCTGGTCGGCGGCATCGAGGGCATCGCCCAGGTCATCTTCGGCATCATCAAGATCATCATGTGGGCCGCACCGGTCGCCGCGTTCGGCGGCATGGCCTACACCGTCGGCCAGATGGGCGGCGGGTCGCTGGTCAACCTGCTCAAGCTGATGGCCGTGTTCTGGGGCACCTGCGCGGTGTTCGTGGTCGTCGTCCTCGGCGCGGTCTCCTGGGCCGCCGGGTTCAACGTCTTCAAGGTCATCCGGCTGATCAAGGACGAGCTGCTGATCATCGTCGGCACCTCGTCGTCGGAGTCGGTGCTCCCCCGCTTCCTCACGAAGCTCCAGTCCGCCGGTGCGTCGAAGCAGACCGTCGGCATGGTCATCCCGACCGGCTACTCGTTCAACCTCGACGGCACCTGCATCTACCTGACCCTGGGTGCGCTGTTCATCATCCAGGCCGGGGGCGAGGTCCTGCCGATCGGCGCGCAGATCGCGCTGGCCGTGCTCATGGTGCTGACCTCGAAGGGCGCCGCCGGTGTCACCGGCGCCGGGCTGGTCACCCTGGCCGCGTCGCTGCAGGCCTTCGGCGGGGAGTTCTTCACCCCCGAGGCCATCGTCGTCGGCCTCGCGCTGATCGTCGGCATCGACCGCATGATGTCCGAGGGCCGGGCGCTGACCAACGCGATCGGCAACGTCGTCGCCACCCTGGTCGTCGCCCGCTGGAACGGCGAGCTCGACCGTGAGCGGCTCGCCGCGGTGCTCGACGACCCGACGCTGGTCGAGGCCGACATGGAGGCCGCGCACGGTGGCGGGGCCGCGGACGCCGAGATCGACGAGGCCGCCGACGGCGCCGCGAAGCCGGACGCCGACGAGTCCCGTCGCGAGAAGGTCGGCGCGGGCTCCTGACCGGGCACGTCCTCCTCCCATGACCGTCGCACCCCCGCGGACCCCCGAGGCCCGCGGGGGTGTCGACGTCCCGGCCGGTGCACGGGTCCCACTGCCGCCCCCGCGGTGGCAGGCTGGGCCCGTGCGCCGGCCGCTCCGTTCCTCCCCGCCGCTGCGCCGCTCGCGGCTGGTGCGGCGGCTGTTCCTGCTGCAGGTCGTCACCGTGCTGCTGACCGTCGGCGGGCTCGCCGCGCTCGGCGGCTACGGGGCGAGCCGCCTGGAGCACGACGCCGCGGGCCGGCTCACCACCGGGATCGCGCTGTCGCTCGCCTCGGACCCCGAGGTCGTCGACGCCGTCCGCGACGGCGGCGGTCTCGCCGCCCTCTCCGCCCGCCTCCAGCCCATCGCCGAGCGGGTCCGGCGGGCCACCACCACCGGCTTCATCGTCGTGATGTCCCCGCAGGGCATCCGCTACAGCCACTACAACCCCGACGAGATCGGGCTGCCCTACCAGGGCAACATCGCCCCCGCGCTGGCCGGGCGGACCTCGACCGAGGTCTACACCGGCACCCTCGGGCCCTCGGTCCGCACTGTCACCCCGGTCCTGGTCGACGGCCGGATCGCCGCCGTCGTGTCCGTCGGCGTGCTGCAGACCCGGATCAGCGACCTCGCCCTGCGCTCGCTGCCCGGGATCGTCGCGGCCGCCGCGGGGGCGGTGCTCGTCGGCTCGGGGCTGGCGGTGCTGCTGGCCCGGCGGCTGCGCCGCCAGACCCTGGGGCTGGAGCCCGAGGACATCACCGCCGCCTACACCCACCACGAGGCGGTGCTGCACGCCGTCGGCGAGGGGCTGCTGGTCGTCGACGGCGACGGGCGGCTCGTCGTCGTCAACGCCGAGGCCCGGCGGCTGCTCGGCCTGCCCGGCCACGACTCCCCCGACGACCCCGCCGTACCGGGGCGGCCGCTCGCAGGCCTCGGCATGGACCCCGCCGTCGCCGCCGTGCTCACGAGCGGGCTGCGCTCGGACCTGCGCGACCGGGCCGCCCTGGCCGGGGAGCGGGTGCTGCTGGTCAACAGCAGGCACGCCGGGCCGGCCGCGGGCCCGGGGACGCGGGTGTTCACGCTGCGCGACCGCACCGAGCTGGCCGGGGTGCTGCGCGAGCGCGACGAGGCCCGCGACACCGTCGCCGCGCTGTCCGGCCAGGCCCACGAGTTCGGCAACCGGATGCAGACCGTCCTGACCCTGATCGAGCTCGGCGACACCGCCGACGCCGCGAAGGCCGGGACCGCCGCGCTCGACCGCACCCGCGGCCCCGCCGCGCAGGTCGTGGCCGCGGTCTACGACCCGGTCCTCGCCGCGCTGCTCGCGGACAAGGCGTGGCAGGCCGCCGAGCAGGACGTCACCCTGACCGTCACCGACACCTGCGACCCCGACGTCCTGCCGGACCTGCGGCTGCCGTTCGCCGCGGACGACCTGGTCTCGCTGGCCGGGAACCTCGTCGACAACGCGATCGAGGTGGTCGCCGGGCGCACCGGGGAGCGGTCGGTCGCGGTGGTGCTGAGCACCGCTCCGGACGGCCGCGAGCTGCGGCTGGAGGTCGCCGACAGCGGTCCCGGCGTGCCCGAGGACACCGCCCGCGAGCTGTTCACCTTCGGGTTCAGCACCCGGGCCACGCGCGGCGGCCGCCCCCGCGGCATCGGGCTGGCCCTGGTCGACCGGATCGCCCGCCGCCTCGGCGGGTCGGTGACGGTCGGTACCCGCGACGACGGCAGCGGCGCCGTGTTCACCGTGCGGCTGCCGCTCCCGGCAGGGTCCCCCGGGGACGACGGGAACACCGGGTCGCCGGAGGACCCCGGGGCGCCGCTCCACCGGCCGGGTGCCGCCGTCCACCGTTCGGAGACCCCGGCCACCGACCGGGGCTGAACCCCGCCGCCACCACCGGGCCCCAGGCGCGCCGGGGAGGAACGCCGCGCGGGACATGGCTCGGTGCCCCGTCCCGGAACCGCCGAGTGGCACGTCATGCACCTCCGGACCTCGTCACCGGGTGCCTGGTGTGCCGCTCGGCCGCCCGGGCTCCGTCGACGGGCCACGCGCGTCAGGCCCGGACCTCCCCCGGGACCGCCCAGCGCCCCGACCGCGCCCGCAGCCCCACCGCGACCAGGCGCACCACCATGAACGCGGCGAGCCCGGTCCAGATCCCGGCCAGTCCCCACCCGAACAGCAGCGACAGCCAGATCATCGGCAGGAACCCGCCGAGCGCGGCGAGCAGCGTCGTGGTGCGCAGGAAGGCCGCGTCACCGGCGCCGAGCAGCACGCCGTCCAGGGCGAACACCACCCCGGCGATCGGCTGCAGCGCGGTGAAGAACCACCACGCCGCGGGGATCGCCGCGAGGACCGCCGCGTCGCGGGTGAACACCGGCGGCAGGACGGGGTAGAGCGCGGCGAACAGCACGCCGAACCCGCAGCCGAGCACGAGGCCGTAGCGGGTGACCCGGGCGGCGAGCGACCGCGCCGGTCCGGTGTCCGCACGGTCACGGTCCGCACCGTGTCCGCCGTCCGCGCCACCCAGGGCGGCCCCGACCAGCGACTGCGCCGCGATCGCGACCGCATCGAGCACGAGGGACTGGAACACCCACAGCTGCAGCACGATCTGGTGCGCGGCGACGGACTCGGACCCGAACCGGGCGGCGACCGCCGTCGCGGACAGGAAGCAGGCCTGGAACCCCAGCGACCGCACGATCAGGTCGCGGCCCATCGTCGCCTGCGAACGGAGCACCGCGGCGTCCGGGGCGAAGCGGACCGGGTCACCGGCGGGCGCGCGCCGTCGTTCGACGACCAGCGCCCGCAGGAACAGCGACGCCGCGACGGCCTGCCCCGCGACGTTGGCGATCGCCGAGCCCTCCAGCCCCCAGCCCGCCCAGTCCCCCGCCCCGTGCACCAGCAGCGGACAGAGCAGCGCGGACAGCAGGTTGCCGCCGATCACGATCCACATCGGGCGACGGGTGTCCTGCACCCCGCGCATCCAGCCGTTGCCGGCCAGCGTCACCAGGACCAGCGGGGCGCCGAACAGCGCGATCCGCAGCCACGACACCGCGCCCTCGGCGATCACCGGGTCCCCGGCGAGCAGCCCCGCCAGCGGTGCCGCGGCGAGCTGTCCGAGCACGACGACCAGCAGCCCGACGCCCAGCGCCAGCCAGGTCGCCTGCACACCCTCCGCCACCGCGGCCGATCGGCGCCCGGCACCGTAGAACCGGGCCGCGCGCGCCGTCGTCCCGTAGGACAGGAACGTCAGCTGGGTCGTGACCTGCGCGAACAGCACCGCCGCGACGGCGAGCGAGGCCAGCGGCAGCCCACCCAGCCGTCCGACGACGGCCGTGTCGACCAGCAGGAACAGCGGCTCGGCCGCCAGCACCGGGAGCGCGGGCAGGGCGAGCCGGAGGATGTCACGGGGCCCGCCCGCGATGGGGGCGGGCCGGGTCACCGACGAGGACGACGGCAGAGGAAGCAGAACGCGGGCGGCAGGTTGCGCCACACCGTTCGGGTCATCACGACCTCGTCGAACGTGTCGTGCAGGGCCGCCTTGAACCGCCGCGCCGAGGGCATCGGCAGGGTGTGGGAGTAGGCGAACGTCGCGAACGCACCGGTCTCCCCCACCGCCCCGACGACCTGGTCGAGGATCTCCTGCTGCATCGTCCGGTCGAACAGCGACCAGGGCAGCCCGGAGATCACCGCGTCGACCGAGGTGATGTCGCGCTCGGCGAGCAGCGCCCCCAGCTTGCGGGCGTCGCCGTTCACGACCTCGACGCCCGGGTGCCGGCTGCGCAGGTAGTCCGCCATCCGCGGGTCCAGCTCGACGGCCAGGTGCCGCCCCTCCGGGGACAGCCGGCGCGCGACCTGCGCGGTCACCGCCCCGGTACCCGGCCCCAGCTCCACGACGACCGGCGCGCCGTGACCCGGCGCGATACGGGCCAGCTTCGCCGACAGCCGCGGCGAGCTCGGCCATACCGCACCCACCTGGGCCGGGTTGCGCAGCCAGGCCCGGAGGAACTCCGGCCACCCGCTGGGCTCGTTGCCGTGACTGTCGTCGCCCCCGCGGGCCGCAGCGGGCTCGGATCGCACCGCTCACCTCCTGGTCTCGCGGGACACGCTACGTGCCCCGGTGCTGCGACACCGGACCGCCCCGAGGTCCATCCGATCGTGGTGTCGCGGCGATGTACCCCGGATGAACCCGATCAACCGGGCACGTGCTCAGCGGGCCAGCTCCGCCCGGAGCAGCTCCAGGAGCTCGTCGCGGGTACCGGAGCGCTCGAACCCGGCGGCACCGGTGTGCCCGCCGCCGCCGAGCGTCGTCGCCACCCGGGACAGGTCCGGGGACCCGTTGCCGCGCAGCGACACCGACCACTCCCCCGGTGCCGTCTCGGTCAGCAGCGCCGCCACCCCGCCCCCGGCCGCGGCCTGCAGCGGCCCGACCAGGGCGACCGTGCGGTCACGGAACCGGGTCGCGGTCGCCACGTCGACGGCGGCCCACACCAGGTCCGCCCCCGCCGCGACGCCCTCCTCCCGGTGGGCCCCGGCCAGCACCGTGGCCTGTGCGGCGAGCCAGGCGAACGGCACCGGACCGCCGATGTCCCGCAGCAGCGGAGCGGGCTCGACACCGGCGTCGACGAGCTCGGCGCCCAGCCGGAGCGCATCCGCACCACCACGCCGGAAACCGCCGGTGTCGGTGTAGAGCCCCGCGAACAGGGACCGGGCGAGGACCGCGTCCAGCGGGACGCCCAGCTCGGCGAGCACCGCCCGGACGAGAGTCACCGTCGCCGGGGCGCCCGGGTCGACGAGGTACCGGTCCGTGAACGCCACGAACGACGCGTGGTGGTCCACCGCCAGCGACGACCCGGACGTGTCCAGCACCGGCTCCAGGTCTCCCAGCCGGGGGGACGACGAGATGTCGCAGCAGACCAGCAGGTCCGGCGCGCGCGGCGCGTCCACCGAGGCGACGACCAGCCCGGCGGGGTCGAGGGTGTCGACCAGCCCGGCGGGCACCGGGTCCGGCCCGCCGAACGACACGGTGACCGGGATCCCCGCGCGGTGCAGCGCCGTGGCCAGGGCCAGGGCACTGCCCGCGGCGTCCGCGTCGGGCCGGACGTGCCCGACCACGAGCACGTCACGGGCCCGGCGCAGCACTGCCGCTGCCCCGGCCGGGTCGACCGGACCGGGACCCGGGACGGTCTCGTGCGCGCCGCCGGTCACTCGGCGTCGGTCTCCCGCGGGGCCTTGTACGGGTCCGCGTCCCCCGCCGGCGACGCCGTGGCCGCCAGCCGGGCCACCTCCTCGTCGGAGGCGCGGGTGCGGGCCAGCAGCTCCTCCATCCGGCGGGCCGTGTCCGGCACCGCGTCCAGCACGAACGCGAGGCTCGGCGTGTGCCGCACCCCGGTCTGCTGTCCCACCCTGCTGCGGAGCACCCCGCTCGCGCTCTGCAGCGCGGCGGCTGCCCCCGCGGTGTCCGGCTCCTCCTCCAGCGAGGCACCCATGACCGTGTAGAACACGGTCGCCTCGCGCAGGTCGCCGGTGACACGGGTGTCGGTGATCGTCACCATCGCCAGCCGCGGATCCTTCACCTCGTGCTCGAGGGCCTCCGCGACGATCTGCGAGATCCGCTTCGCGAGCTTGCGCGCGCGGGCCTGGTCGACCATGTCCTGCTCCTTCCAGCGGGTCGTGCGAGCCCGAGTCTAGGCACGGGTCGCGGGGTCACGCCGCGTTCGATTCTCGGTCCTGCCGGTTCGTCCCCCGACCGCCGGGACGCGGTGCCGCTGCGTCGTCTCCCGACCGCCGGGACGCGGTGCCGCTGCGTCCGTCCCCCGACCGCCGGGACTCAGTCGTCGTCGGGGCCGAACAGCCGGGTCCGGGCCGACAACAGCTCCAGCTCGGGGCGGGCGGCCACCAGCCGCTCGCACCGCTCCAGCAGGGCACGGACGTGCCCCGCGTCGGCGGCGACACAGCTCACCCCGATCAGCGCACGCCGGTGCAGGTCCAGATGGCCCGCCTCGGCCGCCGCCACCTCGAACCGGCGCAGCTCGGCCAGCAGCGGACGCACCGCCGAGCGCTTCTGCTTCAGCGACCGGACGTCGCCGAGCAGCACGTCACACTCCAGGGAGCCGACGTACACACACACCTCCGCTGACGCCGACGGGGCGGCCGGTGACCGGCCGCCCCGTCGGAGCGCGTTCGTCAGCCGCTAGTCGCGCGGCTTCTCCCGCATCTCGAACGTCTCGATGACGTCGTCGACCTTGATGTCGCCGTAGGTACCGAGCGTCAGACCGCACTCGAAGCCCTCGCGGACCTCGACCACGTCGTCCTTGAACCGGCGCAGCGAGGAGATCGGGAGGTTCTCGTGGATCACCTTCGAGTCGCGCAGCAGGCGCGCCCGGGCGTTCCGGCGGATCTCCCCACTCATCACCAGGCAACCGGCGATCGTGCCGAACTTCGAGGACTTGAAGACCTCGCGGACCTCCGCGCGGCCCAGCTCGACCTCCTCGTACTCCGGCTTGAGCATGCCCTTGAGGGCCGCCTCGATCTCGTCGATCGCCTGGTAGATCACCGAGTAGTAGCGGATCTCGACGCCCTCGCGGTTGGCCAGCTCCGTGGCCTTGCCCTCGGCACGGACGTTGAAGCCCATGACGATGACGTTGTCCGCGATGGCGAGGTTGATGTCGCCCTCGGTGATACCGCCGACGCCGCGGTGGATGACCCGCAGCTCGACCTCCTCACCCACGTCCAGCTTCATCAGGGCTTCCTCGAGCGCCTCGACGGTGCCCGAGTTGTCACCCTTGATGATCAGGTTGAGGGTGTTGGTCTCCTTCAGCGCGGCGTCCAGGTCCTCCAGGCTGACGCGCTTGCGACGGCTCGCCAGCTCGGCGTTCCGCTCGCGGGCACGCCGCCGGTCGGCGATCTGGCGCGCGACCCGGTCCTCGTCGACGACGAGGAACGTGTCGCCCGCACCCGGCACCGACGTCAGACCGATGACCTGCACCGGACGCGACGGGAGCGCCTCGGTGACGTCCTGGCCGTGCTCGTCGACCATGCGCCGGACGCGCCCGGAGGCGTCGCCGGCCACGACCGAGTCGCCGACCCGGAGCGTGCCGCGCTGGACCAGCACCGTGGCCACCGGGCCGCGACCGCGGTCGAGGTGACCCTCGATGGTGACGCCCTGCGCCTCCATCTCGGGGTTGGCCCGCAGGTCGAGGGCCGCGTCGGCGGTCAGCAGGATCGCCTCGAGCAGGGCCTCGATGTTCGTGCCCTGCTTCGCGGAGATGTCGACGAACATGGTGTCGCCGCCGTACTCCTCGGCCACCAGGTTGTACTCGGTGAGCTGCTGACGGATCTTCTGCGGGTTCGCACCCTCGACGTCGATCTTGTTGACCGCCACGACGATCGGCAGACCGGCCGCCTGGGCGTGGTTGATCGACTCGACGGTCTGCGGCATCACACCGTCGTCCGCCGCCACCACGATGACCGCGATGTCGGTGGACTTGGCACCACGGGCACGCATGGCGGTGAACGCCTCGTGACCCGGGGTGTCGATGAACGTGATGAGCCGCTCCTCGCCCTCGAGCTCGGCCGCGACCTGGTAGGCGCCGATGTGCTGGGTGATGCCACCGGCCTCGCCCTCGCGGACGTTCGCCTTGCGGACCGTGTCCAGCAGTCGCGTCTTACCGTGGTCGACGTGACCCATGACGGTCACGACCGGCGGACGCGCCTCGAGCGCGTCCTCGTCGCCCGGGTCACCGAACTCGATGTCGAACGACTCCAGCAGCGCACGGTCCTCCTCCTCGGGGGAGACGACCTGCACGCGGTAGTTCATCTCCTGGCCGAGCAGCTCCAGGATCTCGTCCGAGACCGACGCGGTGGCCGTGACCATCTCACCGAGGTGGAACAACACCTGCACCAGCGAGGCCGGGTTGGCGTTGATCTTCTCGGCGAAGTCGGTCAGCGACGCGCCACGCGGCAGCCGGACGGTCTCGCCGTTGCCCTTCGGCAGGCGGACGCCGCCCACCGAGGGAGCAGCCATGGCGTCGTACTCCTGGCGCTTCTGCCGCTTCGACTTGCGACCCCTGCGGGCCGGTCCGCCGGGACGGCCGAAGGCACCCGCGGCACCGCCGCGGCCACCGGGACGACCGCCGCCACCGGGACGACCACGGAATCCACCGGCCGGGGGCGGACCACCGGGGCCGCCGCCACCGGGACGGAAACCGCCGCCACCGCCACCGGGACGACCGCCACCGGGGCCACCACGGCCACCGCCGGGGCCACCACGACCGCCGCCGGGGCCACCACGGCCACCGGCACCGGCGCCGGGACGCCCGGCAGCCGGACGCGCGGGCATCATGCCCGGGTTCGGCCGCGGAGGCATGTTGCCCGGGTTCGGACGGGGACCGCCCGAACCCGGAGCGCCGCCCGGACGGGGCGGACGCGGCGGGGCCTCACCGGAACGCGCGGCCGGAGCCTCGGGACGGCCGCCGCCCTGCTGGCCGCCACCGCCCTGCTGGGGCTGCGGCGGGCCGGGACGCGGGCCCGGCTTGGGCGAACCCTGGCCGACGCCGAACGGGTTGTTGC
>NZ_JAMXSG010000158.1:0-13436 GCF_024124365.1 Pseudonocardia sp. McavD-2-B | reverse complement strand
GGTTCTCCGCCGGGGGCGCGACGCGGACGACCGCGGTCGCGGCGCCCGGGCCGTCGACCCGGTTGAGGACGTGCTCGCGGCTCCCCGCGGCCGGGCGCTGCGATCCCGGGGCCGGGGTGGTTCCGGAGCCGGGGGTGGTTCCGGGGGCCTGGGCCGTTCCCGGGACCGGGGTCGCGACGGTCGTGCGCTCCGGCAGTGGCGTCGCGACCGTGGCCCGCTCGGCCGGGGCCTGCGGGTCCCGCAGCGGCCCGGACCCGCCCGGCCCCTGCTCCCGCGGCTGCCCCTGTTCCCGCGACGGGCCCTGCTCCCGTGGCGGAGCCTGCCGCACCCGCGACCGGTCGACGACGGTCGTCGTCTCCACCCCGGGCCGCGCCACGGCGGTGGTGGCCTGCACGGGGCCCTCGACCGGACCGACCAGCGGGACCATCGACACCGACCGGCCGGACCGCTCCGCGCCGGACTCCCCGGACACCGGGCCGGGCCCCTGACCCGGACCCGACGGGGCGCCCGGCGGCGGGCCCGTCATCGGGCGGGGCGTCGGGCTCGGCCGGAAGCCGGGCGGTCGGTCGACCGGCCGCTTCGGTGCCGCGGGGGTGGGGTGCGAGTTCTTGCCGTGCTCCACCGTCGTCACGGGCGTCCTTCGGGGGTCACTCGGGTGGGGATCCGGATCGGGGGTGCTCCCGACCGTAGTCGGTCACTCTCCGTGTGTCACCGGTGCCGGGGGCGTGGTCGGCGATGTACAGCAGGTCACGAACCGGTCGTCCCTCCAGCCGGGCCCGGTCCTCGAACTTGGTGACCGGACGCCACGACGGACGGTCCTGCCAGCCGTCCGGACGGAGCGGGAAGTGGTCGTCCGGGCGCAGCGACGGCTCCGCGGAGACCACCCGGCGCATCTGCTCGGCGTAGTGCGGCCAGTCGGTGGCCAGGTGGAGCAGCCCGCCCGGGCGCAGCCGTGACGCCGCCAGAGCGGCGAACTCCGGCTGGATCAACCGGCGCTTGTGGTGGCGCCGCTTGGGCCACGGGTCGGGGAAGAAGATGCGCAGCCCGTCCAGCGACGCGGGCGGGACGACCCGGCTCAGGAGCTCGACGGCGTCGCCGCGCAGCAGCCGCTGGTTGGTCAGGCCGCCCTGCTCGATCCGCATGAGCAGCTGGGCCAGGCCGGGCTCGAAGACCTCGACGGCCACGTGGTCGATCCCCGGCTCGGCCGTCGCGAGCGACGCCGTCGTCTCGCCCATGCCGGACCCGATCTCCAGCACGAGCGGTGCGGTCCGGCCGAACATCGCCGCCGGGTCCCAGACCCCGGCCGCCACGACGTCGTCGACCTCGGAACCCCACGTCGACCACAGCCGGTCCCAGGCGGACTGCTGGCCCTCGGAGAGCCGGACGCGCTGGTGGACGTAGGAGCGGATCCGGGTGTCGTGCGGGTGCGGGGTCTCCGGGGCGGTGGCCCGGTCAGGCACCGGTGTTCCGGCCCGCGGGCAGCCGCACGTGGGCGGTCGCGCCGGGCAGCCGGCCGCGGACGTAGCCGGCGGCGGTGACGCCGAAGCAGGCGACGATCGCGGCGGCGGAGGCGGCGTTGCGCTCCTTCGCCTCACGGATCACGCCCGCGGGCAGCACCTTCATCGTGTAGCTGCTCTCGGTGGACAGCGAGTCCCCGGTCCCGACGACCTTGGACACGGCGGCCTTGGAGATGCCCTCGGCCCAGCCGCGGCGCAGCAGGTAGCGCCAGGAGACGCGGTCGTCGGACACCCGGTGGTCGACGGCGGCGCGCGGCTCGAACAGGATGCGCGGGTTCCGGCCGTCGGCGACGTAGGCCTGCCGGGCCCGGATGCAGAGCTCGGTCTCCTCGCAGCCCAGCGGGTTCTTGCCGATCCGGCCCATGTCCTCGGCGAACCCGCCGACGCGGGTGAACACCTCGGCGCGCAGGGACATGTTGCAGCCCATGAGGTTGCGCATCTCGGCCCGCTCGGTGGGCTGGCCGGTGTAGGTGCAGCCGACGACCCAGTCGAGCTCACCGGTGGCGTTCGGGTCCCCGGGGGCGGCACCGGGCAGCGTCCGCGGACGCCCGTCGGGCCACTTCGGGTGCGCGACCCCGCCGACGCCGATGACGTCCGGGTCCTCGTACGGGGCGAGGAGCGCGTGCAGCCAGCCGGGGCGGGCCGCGGCGTCGTCGTCGAGGAAGACGACGACCTCACCGGAGGCCAGCTCGACCGCGGTGTTGCGGGCGCCGGACAGGCCCTGCTTCTTGTCGTTCGCGACGACGACCACCCCGAGCGGCCCGAACTCGCGTTCGGCCCGCTCGCGCAGGCGTTCGTTGTGGTCGACGACGACGATCGTCTCCAGCGGGGTCACGTCCTGGTCGAGGACCGAGTCGACGGCGGCCTTGATGTCGAACCAGCGCTTCTCGGTGTAGACGCAGACGACCACGGTGGCGGTCGGCAGGGCGCTCACGTGCAATCGCTCCTCATGGGGCTGCGGACCGGCGGGGGCGGCCGGTGGGAGCAGCGTCAGCGGGCGTAGCCGGACGCCTTGCGGCGCTGCTCCATGCGACGGTGCTCGGCCATCAGGGTACGCAGCACGCGCGTGCCGTCGGCGAAGGTCCGCAGGTTGGTCTCGCCGAACATGCGCTCGCGCTCGACCGACGGCACCTCGGTGATCGTCAGGTCGGCGGCCGCGACGCGGCAGTTGAGCACGGTCTCGATCTCGAAACCGTCGCCCCAGAGCATCGAGCCGTCCTCGGGCTGCGGCGCGGCCGGGTCCGGGAGCTCGAGCTGCGGGAGCAGGTCGGCCCAGAAGGCGTTGTAGCCGTAGCAGAGGTCGGAGTACCGCGTGCCGAACAGCCGGTTCGCGACGGTGTTCAGGCCGGCGTTGCCGGACTTGCGCAGCAGCGTGATGTCGTCCGAGCCGCCGCCCTTGCAGAACCGGCTGCCCTTGGCGAAGTCGGCGCCCTTGACCAGCGCGTTCACGAAGGCCGGGATCTCGTTCGGGTCGGCCGAGCCGTCGGCGTCGAACATGACGATGACGTCACCGGTCGCGGCGGTGAAGCCGCAGGCCATCGCGTTGCCCTTGCCCTTGCGGGTCTGGGTGATGACGCGCGCCCAGGGCAGCGTGCGCCGCGCGACGGCGACCGTGTTGTCGGTCGAGTTGCCGTCGACCACGATGACCTCGTGCACGGCCGGGCGCACCGCGGCGATGGCCGGCAGCACGATCTCGAGGTTCCGGGCCTCGTTGCGGGTCGGCACGATGACCGAGACCGCCGGGTTCGCGCTACGGCGCGGAGCCGGGCGGGGCCGCGGGCGACGGAAGCCCTCGGGTCCCTCCGGCTGCGGCGCCAGCGGAGCGCGCCCGCCGGGTCGGGCAGGGCTCGCCGGGAACGGCGACTGTCCGGCACCGGCACCGTTCTGACGCCCGGGGCGCGCAGGAGCGCTGGCCTCGGGCGTGACGGTCGGGCGGGCGGGCGTAACGGCGCTCACACTTCCTCCATACAGGTCCGCTTACTCGTCCAACGACGCGATCACGGTCCGGTTGCGGTTCTGGTGTCGGGCGTCTTCGGTATTGCCCGATCAGTGGACGTCCCTGGAGCCCGTGGGGTTGCCCCGGTCGGTTGATTCGTCCGTGTCCACGCTGCGGTTCAGCCTTGCCCATGAGAAGGGACGACGATCACCCGGGTCCGCTGCGCAGTCCTACGGATCCACCCGGGAGCGGTCCCTCCGAGACTGTCCGGCATGGACCGGGAACCGCTGTCGGGCAGCATCGGACCGCCGCTGCGCACCGCGCTCGACCAGGCCCGCGCCGATCTTCTGGCGACGTTGTCGGTGCAGGTCGACGGCCTGACGGCGGACGCGGCCCGGCGCGCGGGGCGGGCCGGCGACGTCCGGTGGTGGACGGCCGCGCTCGACGGCCCCGCCCGCACCTTCGACGACGCCTGGGCGCGCCGCAGCGGACCGGTCCTGCGCCGCCGTGCGGCCGCAGCCGCACTGCGGCATCAGGGCGCGCACGTGACGCATGTCACTCACGTTCCGTCACCGTCGTGTTGCGGGGCTCTCGTCGCCGCGGCGGGCCGGGTGCTCGCCGTCGCACCGGGCCGGGAACGCGGGGCGTGGTCGGTGTCGGTCCTGTCCGGATCGGCGGTGTGGGTGGCGTCGGTCCTCGCGGCCGGCGCCCGGGTGCTCCCGGCCGGGGGTCCCGGGGTGCTGCCCGCCCTCGCGGGGCTCGTCCTGCTGGTGGGTGCGCTCGTCGCGGCCCGGGTGCGGGTGGTCCGCTCCGCCCGGGACCGTGCGCTGGCCCGGCGGGTGCGCGACGCGGTGCTGCTCGCCGCGGACCACGAGCTGCTGCGCCGGATTTCCGACGCCGACCGCGGGCTGCCGGAGGCGTCCCGTGCGTGCTGAGCCGCCGGTACCGGCCGGGAGCACGGCCCTGGCGGGTGCGGTGGTCGCCGCGGCGCTGCCCGTCCCCTGGTGGGTGCGGGTGCCGCGGGCCCGCTCCGGCGTCGTGGGGTCGGTCCCGGTGTCCGGGCCCGCCGCCCGCGACGCCGACGGCGACGGCGTGGCGGAGACGCTCGTCGTCGACACGGGACGGGGTCCGGAGTTCTGGACCGACCTCGACGGCGACGGTCTCGCCGACGCGGTGACCGGCCTGCCCGGAGGCCCCGGTTGAGCCCCGGGGTCAGTCCTCCGGCTGGTCGGCGGGGGTGCGGCCCTCGCTGTCGGTGTTCGCGCCGCGCCGGAACCGGCCGACGCCGCGGCGCTGCTCGGCGATGGAGCGGTCGATGTCCGCGGACACCTTCTGCTGGCGGCGCCGCTCGCGGATGCGCAGCAGCACGAGCATCGAGACGCCATAGGCGATCCCGACGATCAGCAGCACGGCTCCGATCTTGAACACGATCTGCTGCACGCCGGTGATGCTCTCGATGTCGATCACCGAGATCATGCCGAGGACGCCGAGGGTCAGCAGGTGGAACAGCACCACCAGCAGCCGGTTGATGGAGTGCGACGTCTCCGTGTTCTGGAAGACGTCCTCCAGGAACGGCTGTCCGGTGCGCAGCAGGATCTGGCCCACGACGACCGTGATCGCCACTCCGACCACGACCAGTGCGAGATAGCCGCCGGTTCCCTCCACAGTGGGCCCCTCCCCGTGCGTGTGCAGGGTTGGAGACTACCCCGCGCGACCGGTTCGACGCGCTCTGCGCGCGATGTGTTCATCCGTTTCAGGAACGGGCGGCGAGCAGCTCCCGCAGTGTGTCGAGCAGCTCGTCGGTCGACACCCCGCCGGTGAGCGGTGCGCCGGTCAGGGTGCGCAGGTAGAGGCCGTCCCCGACGAGCTGCACCAGCCAGGCCACGACCGGGTCGTGGATCTCCTCGCCGAGCGCGGCGAGCCCGTCGGCGTCGACGTCGGCCAGCGCGCTCCGTGCGGCCTCCCCGGAGGTGGTGCCGTCGGCGATGCGCAGGGTGGCGAGGTAGGTACGGGTCAGCCCGACCGGCGAGGTGTTGCCCGGCATCGAGGTGCGCAGGTAGTAGGCCACGGTGCCCGCCGTGTCCGAGCGCATGAGTTCGGCGTCCCGGGCGCTGCGTTCGCGCAGCCGCTCCAGCAGGCCGCCGACCAGCGACTCCTTGGAGTTGAAGTGGTAGAGCAGCCCGCCCTTGGACACCTCGGCCGCCGCCGCCACCGCGTCGAGGGTGGCGCCACCGGGCCCCTGCTCGATCAGCAGCGTCTCGTACGCGTCGAGGACCCGGTCGCGGGCCGAGCCCGGTCCCCGTGTCCCCGCGTTCCGTCGTTCGGAGTGGGACGCCATGGGCGAAGCCTAGTGCCCGTGCCCCGCCTCACAGTCCCGGCCGGGAATGGACTGTACCGTCTGGACGGTATAAAGATGTACCGTCCGGACGGTAAAGCTGCGTCCGGATCCGGGCACCACGGGACGACGAGCACGAGGGAGAACGGCGATGGCACGGCCGGAGGTCGGCGCAGGGGGCGCGGCGATGGACACGGGCGGGCCGGACGTGGCGCCGCGGCCCGGGCCGCGCGCCTGGCTCGCGCTCGCGGTGCTCGCCATCCCCACGCTGCTGGTATCGATCGACAACACGGTGCTCGGCGTGGCGCTGCCGGAGCTCTCGGCCGCGCTCCGCCCGGACGCGGCGACGCTGCTGTGGGTCGTCGACGTCTACCCGCTGGTGCTCGCCGGGCTGCTGGTCACCATGGGCACCCTCGGCGACCGGGTCGGCCGCCGCAGGTTGCTGATGATCGGTGTCGCCGGCTTCGGTGCAGTCTCGCTGCTCGCCGCGTTCGCCACCTCGGCCGCCCAGCTCGTCGCGGCGCGCGCCCTGCTCGGCGTGTTCGGCGCGATGCTGATGCCCTCCACGCTGGCGCTGCTGCGGTCGGTGTTCCTCGACCGGACCCACCGCAGACTCGCGCTGGCGATCTGGGCGACCGGGTTCGCCGCGGGCGCGGCGCTCGGCCCGATCGTCGGCGGGCTGCTGCTCGAGCACTTCTGGTGGGGCTCGATCTTCGTGATGAGCGTGCCGCCGATGGCGCTGCTGCTCGTCGTCGCGCCGCTGGTGGTGCCCGAGTCGCGGGAGACCGAGCCGGGCCGGCTCGACCTGGTCGGCGTGGTGCTGTCGCTGCTGACGATGGGACCGCTGGTCCTGGCCCTCAAGCTGGCCGGGTCCGCGGGCGGGGTGACCCCCGCCGTCGTCGCGTCGGTGCTGGTGGGTGTCGGCTCCGGGGCCGCGTTCGTCACCCACTACCGGCGACGCGTGCGGCGCGGCCTGGACCCGCTGATCGACCTGGAGCTGTTCGCCCGCCCCGTGCTCCGGCACAGCGCGCTGGCCAACGCCACCACCATGTTCGGGCTCACCGGGCTGCTGTTCTTCTCCGCCCAGTACCTCCAGCTGGTCGTCGGGTACTCGCCGCTGCAGGCGGGCCTTCTCCTGCTGCCGGGCTTCGTGGTGACGGTCGTGGCCGGGCTCGCCGCCGCGCGGCTGGCCCG
Source organism: Pseudonocardia sp. McavD-2-B (assembly GCF_024124365.1). Lineage (NCBI taxonomy): Bacteria > Bacillati > Actinomycetota > Actinomycetes > Pseudonocardiales > Pseudonocardiaceae > Pseudonocardia > Pseudonocardia sp. McavD-2-B. Next base: position 6,454 of record NZ_JAMXSG010000158.1, on the reverse strand, counting down.
CCGGTTCGCGCTGCACCAGCTCGTCGCGACCGGGCTCGCGCTCGTCCTGACCGGCTACGTGGTCTGCCTGTTCCTGCAGGTGGACTCGGCCGTCGTGCTGCTGATGACGGCCGCGGTGCTGATCGGCGCGGGGATCGGGCTGTCCGAGACCGTCACCAACGACGCGATCCTCGCCGCCGCCCCGCCGGAGAAGGCCGGCGCCGCGGCCGCGGTCTCCGAGACCGCCTACGAGGTCGGTGCGGTGCTCGGCACCGCGCTGGTCGGCGGGGTGCTGTCCGCGGTGTACCGGGCGGGTGTCGTGCGCCCCTACGGGACGCCGTCCTCGGCCGGAGAGACCCTCGGCGGGGCTGCGGACGTCGCGACGACGATGCCCGCCGACACCGCGGCGGCCCTGCTGGCCTCCGCGCGGGAGGCGTTCGTGCACGGGGTGGATGTCGCGTCCGGGGTGGCGGCGGTCGCCGTCGCGGTGGTGCTGGTGACGGCCGGGCTCGGCCTGCGCCGCGCGCACCGGGACGTCCTGGCGGCCGGTGCCTCCGCGGTGGACTCCGACGCCGGACACGCGGTCGCCCGCCGCTGACCGCTTGTCGCGGGGTGTGAGCGCCGGGTGACCACCCGTGACGGTCACGGGTGACCGTCCGGCCGCCCGGACGGGTGGTTCCGGCGACGCGCGGCCTCGTCGGACGCTCGTTCGGCGGATCCGGTGTGCCCCGGCTGGTTCACTACGGCTCGTCCGCGGCGACCGGTGCCGGTCGCCGGTGCCGACTCCACACGGGAGACAGCCGTGCCGTACGAGGTGGTCAGCGCCTACACCCTGGTGCTCGGGGAGCACCCCGGTGATTCCGTGGACGGCGCCGGGAGTCCCGGCGCCGAGGACCACGACGTCGTCCCGGGCCGCCCGGAGGTCTCGGTCCACACCACCGCCGAGGACGCCTGGCGCGCGCTCGACGCCGGCGTCCGTGAGCGCTGCGGGATGCGGCCCCGGCCGCGCCGGCGGATCGACCCGGACGCCGTCGTCCGGCTCGCCGACGCCTGGCGGGCCGGCGACCCCGGCACGCGCTACTGGCAGGTGACCGCGCACCGTCTCCCGATCATGGTTCCGGAGCTCGCGCGCGCCGTCGCCGCGGTGCGCTGACCGCTTCCGTTTCTGAAAACCCTAAGTGGGTTCCGAGAATGCGTTGAAACGGTCGCTTCCGGCCTGCGGGTGAATTTCCACGGCGCTTCTCCCGGAATGTGCCTGCCGATGTCACGGATCGTCCCCGAATCGGTCACCGGGAACAGGTTGCGTTCGTGTGACATGCCTGTCACCTGGGCGGACATCGCCGTCGTCCGTCGGCTACTGGATCGATTTACATGATCGGTGCTGTGCCTGACCTCTCAACTCCACCCATGGGTGGCGCACTATTTCGCAGGTAGCCTCGGAATCCACCTTTTCCCGTCTGGGCCCGTCACCGACTCCGGTCGCGGGCCCGTCGTAGTTCCCCCGGTGACGGGCCGGGGCCGGCGAGGAGAACAGGACGACATGACTGCAGCGACCGTTCCGGGCACCGACAAGGCACCGACCACCAACCAGGGCGTCGCGGCCTGGGTCCAGGAGATCGCCGAGCTGACCGCCCCGGACCGCGTCGTGTGGTGCGACGGTTCGGACGAGGAGTGGACCCGGCTCACCGACCAGCTGGTCGAGCAGGGCACCATCGTGCGGCTCGACCCGGAGAAGAAGCCGAACTCCTTCTACGCCGCGTCCGACGCCGGCGACGTCGCCCGCGTCGAGGAGCGGACCTTCATCTGTACCGAGACCGAGCGCGGTGCCGGGCCGACCAACAACTGGGTCGCGCCCGCCGAGATGAAGCGGACGATGACCGAGCTGTACCGCGGCAGCATGAAGGGCCGGACCCTCTACGTGGTCCCGTTCTGCATGGGCCCGACCGACGCCGAGGACCCGAAGCTGGGCGTCGAGATCACCGACTCCGAGTACGTCGTGATCTCCATGAAGATCATGACCCGGATGGGCGCGCACATCCTGCCGCTGCTCGACGAGGCCGGTGACCGCTGGGTCAAGGCCCTGCACTCGATCGGTGCCCCCCTGGCCGAGGGTCAGGCGGACGTCCCGTGGCCGCACAACGAGGACAAGTACATCAGCCACTTCCCGGAGACCCGGGAGATCTGGAGCTACGGCTCCGGCTACGGCGGCAACGCCCTGCTGGGCAAGAAGTGCTACGCGCTGCGCATCGCCTCGGCCATGGCGCACGACGAGGGCTGGCTCGCCGAGCACATGCTGATCCTCAAGCTGATCAGCCCGGAGGAGAAGGCCTACTACGTCGCCGCCGCCTTCCCGAGCGCCTGCGGCAAGACCAACCTCGCGATGCTGCAGCCGACCGTGCCCGGCTGGCGCGCCGAGACCGTCGGCGACGACATCGCCTGGATGAAGTTCGGCGAGGACGGCCGGCTCTACGCCACCAACCCCGAGTTCGGGTTCTTCGGCGTCGCGCCGGGCACCAACTGGAAGACCAACCCGAACGCCATGCGCACCATCGAGGCCGGGAACGCGCTGTTCACCAACGTCGCGCTGACCGACGACGGCGACGTGTGGTGGGAGGACCTCGAGGGCGACCCCCAGCACCTGACGGACTGGAAGGGCAACGACTGGACGCCCGACTCGGGCGTCAAGGCCGCACACCCCAACTCCCGCTACACCGTGCCGATCGACCAGTGCCCGGTCGTCGCCCCGGAGTGGAACGACCCCAACGGCGTGCCGATCTCGGCGATCCTGTTCGGCGGCCGTCGCAAGACCACCGTCCCGCTGGTCACCGAGGCCCGCAGCTGGCAGCACGGCACCTTCATGGGCGCGACCATGTCCTCGGAGAAGACCGCGGCCGCGGCCGGCACCGTCGGTGAGGTCCGCCGCGACCCGATGGCGATGCTGCCGTTCCTCGGTTACAACGTCGGCGACTACTTCGCCCACTGGGTCGCCACCGGCAAGGGCGCGGACGCGGACAAGCTGCCGAAGATCTTCTACGTCAACTGGTTCCGCCGCGGCGAGGACGGCCGCTTCCTGTGGCCCGGTTTCGGTGAGAACAGCCGCGTCCTGAAGTGGTGCATCGAGCGCCTGGAGGGCAAGGCCGCCGCCGTCGACACCCCCATCGGGTTCGTGCCGACCGCCGACCAGCTCGACCTCGACGGCGTCGACGCCGAGCGCTCCGACGTCGAGGCCTCGCTGGCCGTCGACGTCGAGGAGTGGAAGGCCGAGATCCCGCTGATCGAGGAGTGGTTCGCCACGATCGGCGAGGACAACCTCCCGACCTCGATCCGCGACGAGTTCGAGGCCCTGAAGCAGCGCCTCGGCGCCTGACCCACCGCGGCCCCGGCCGCGCGGGACCCACGGAGCCCTCGCACACCGCCCGGTGTGCGGGGGCTCCGTGCTGCGTGCCGACCACACCGGAGTCGCCCCGTCCACCGCCCCCGCGGACGGGACCCCGGGTCGAGACTCGGTAACGGCGGTCCCACGACCGGTGACAGCGAACGTTGCTCGACGTAACGTGCCCGACCGGGTCGACTCCACGACGGCGTCGGTCACGCACGGTGCACGAGCAGGGGGCGGCATGGTCACGACGGAGCGACCGGGAGAGCCAGGGGCCGGGGGGACGGGCACGGCCCGTCGTCGCGACCCGAAGCAGATCGCGATCTGGGTCGCGGTGGCGGTGGTGGGGGCGATCGCCTGGTCGATCGTCGCGTTCACCCGCGGCGAGGAGATCTCCGCGGCCTGGCTGGTGTTCGCCGCGGTCGCCTCCTACGCGATCGCCTACCGCTTCTACTCCCGCTTCATCGCCCACCGCGCGCTGCGCGTGGACGACACCCGTGCCACCCCGGCCGAGCGCCTCGACGACGGGCAGGACTTCCAGCCCACCGACCGCCGGGTGCTGTTCGGCCACCACTTCGCGGCCATCGCCGGTGCGGGCCCGCTGGTCGGTCCGGTGCTCGCGGCGCAGATGGGCTACCTGCCCGGCACGATCTGGATCATCGTCGGCGTCGTGTTCGCGGGCGCGGTCCAGGACATGGTCACGCTGTTCTTCTCCACCCGTCGCAGTGGGCGCAGCCTCGGCCAGATGGCCCGCGAGGAGATCGGGCCGGTCGGCGGTACGGCGGCCATCGTCGCCGTTCTCGCGATCATGGTGATCCTGCTGGCGGTGCTGGCGCTGGTCGTCGTGCAGGCCCTGGCCGACTCGCCGTGGGGCACGTTCTCGCTCGCGATGACGATCCCGATCGCCCTGTTCATGGGCTTCTACCTGCGCTACCTGCGACCGGGGAAGATCATCGAGGTCTCGGTGGTCGGCGTCGCGCTGATGCTGCTGGCCATCGTCGGCGGCGGCTGGGTGCAGAACTCGTCCTGGGGCGAGGTCTTCCACCTGACCGCGAACCAGCTGACCCTCGCGCTGGTGGTCTACGGCTTCGCCGCCTCGGTGCTGCCGGTCTGGATGCTGCTCGCGCCGCGCGACTACCTGTCGTCGTTCATGAAGGTCGGCGTGGTCGTGCTGCTCGCGGCCTCGATCCTGCTGGCCTGGCCGTCGCTGCAGATGGACGCGCTGACCCGGTTCGCCTCCGACGGGCAGGGCCCGGTCGCGGCGGGCTCGCTGTTCCCGTTCGTCTTCATCACCATCGCCTGCGGTGCGCTGTCCGGGTTCCACGCCCTGGTCGCCTCGGGCACGACGCCGAAGCTGATCCAGAAGGAGTCCCAGATCCGGGTCATCGGCTACGGCGCGATGCTCACCGAGTCCTTCGTCGCGATCATGGCGCTGGCCGCGGCCTGCATCCTCGACCCCGGCCTCTACTTCGCGATGAACATGCCCGCGACGGTGCTCGGGCCGACGGTCGAGTCCGCCTCCGCCGCGGTGCAGCAGATCGGGTTCACGATCTCCCCCGCCGACCTGACCGCGGCCGCGCAGGCCGTGGAGGAGCAGACCCTGGTCGGGCGCTCCGGCGGGGCGCCGACGCTGGCCGTCGGACTGTCGACGGTGTTCTCCCAGGTCTTCGGCGGCGACGCGATGCGGGCCTTCTGGTACCACTTCGCGATCATGTTCGAGGCGCTGTTCATCCTCACCACGGTGGACGCCGGCACCCGCGTCGGGCGCTTCATCCTGCAGGACACGGTCGGCAACGTCTGGCCGCGCTTCCGCGACATGGGCTGGCGCCCGGGTGCCTGGATCTGCAGCGCGGTCATCGTCGGGGCCTGGGGCTACCTGCTCTACGCCGGCGTCAACGACCCGCTGGGCGGGATCTACCAGCTCTTCCCGCTCTTCGGCATCGCGAACCAGCTGCTCGCGGCGGTCGCGCTGGCCGTCTGCACGACGCTGCTGATCCGCACCGGCCGGGCCCGCTACGCACCGATCACGCTCGTGCCGCTGGTGTTCGACGCCGTCGTCACGCTGACCGCGAGCTACCAGAAGATCTTCTCCGACAACCCCAAGCTCGGGTTCTGGGCCCAGCGCGACCAGTACCAGGCCGCGCTCGACGCCGGGAAGACCAGCCTGGGCACCGCCACGACCGTCGAGGCGATGCAGAAGGTCGTCGTGAACACGACCGTCGACACCGTGCTCACCGCGCTGTTCGCGGTGCTCATCGTGATCGTGCTGGCCGACTCGGTCCGGGTGTGGGTCGCCGCGCTGCGCGGACGCCCGCTGCCCGGCGGCTCCGAGGACCCGTACGTCGAGTCCCGGATCCAGGCGCCGGCCGGACTCGTCGCCACCCGCGAGGAGCGCGAGCTCGCGCGGGCCGGGAGCTCCGGATGAGCCGGGTCCGGGCGTTCTGGACGTTCCTGCGCGAGCTCGCCGGGGAGCGCGACTACGAGCGGTACCTCGCCCATCGGGCGGCCCACCATCCGGATGCCCCGGTGCTGGGCGAGCGCGAGTTCTGGCGGGAGCGGACCGACCGTCAGGACCGCGTCCCGTCCGCCCGCTGCTGCTGACTCGGGCATTTCACTCCGATGGAGCAGTGCCCGGACGAACTCGGCAACCCACTGTGGACGGCGGAGGGTGCTGGAGGGGGCGGCGTGGCACGGTGTCGACGAGATCGGCCCAGCGTGGCGCCCCAGCAGGTAGCCTGTCGCGGGGAACCGGGGACGTCCGAGTGGATGAACCCGCACCCGCCGTGTGCCCCGAAAGGGACCCGGCTCCGTCGCTCCTCGTGACGGTGGCCGACCGGTCCCGGCCGGAAAGTCGCGGCGGAGGCGGAACACCGGGCCGTCCACGGCGATACACACCGTGAACGTCGTCCCCGGGGCGACGACACAGGTACGGCGGAGGTGTGAGGCGAGATGCTGGACGTCCGGGTGTCCGAGGACACGGACATCGACGCGCTCGTCGCGTTCGTCGAACGGCTGGCGTCGGCCGGCCGCGGCGGAGCGGCACCGCGGACGGCGGCGGCGCGGATCACGGGCGACGTGCGCGCCGGCCGGGTGCCCGCC
>NZ_JAMXSG010000157.1:0-13561 GCF_024124365.1 Pseudonocardia sp. McavD-2-B | reverse complement strand
CCCGGCGCTCCAGCTCCTCGACGAAGGGCAGCAGCGCGTCGAGCAGGGTCTTGTCCCCCGCCTGCGCCCCGCCGAGCTGCTGGATCGTCGTGGCGAACTCGCGGGCCCCGGCGGTGACGGTCGCGGCCGGATAGGTCGCGGCGGTGTCGCCGAGGTGCCGCCCGAGCGCCTCGAGCGCTGCGCCCCACAGCACCCCGGAGGTGCCGCCGGCGCGCTCGGCCCAGGCCTGCCCGGCCTGCTGCAGCACCCAGCCGCCGCCGACGTCGTCACCGAGCTCGCCGACCCGGGCGGTAGCGGCGGTGATCCCCTTGAGCATGCCGCGGCCGTGGTCTCCGTCGCCCGCGACGGCGTCGATCCTCCCCAGCTCGTGCTCGTGGGAGCGGATCGTCGACTCCACCGCGGCCAGCGCGGCGCGGACGGTGCCCGCGAGGCCCCGGGCCGCGTCGCTCGCCGCGGGTGCGGTGACGACGGCGTCGGCCTCGGCGAGCTCGTCGGCGGTCGGCTCGCGCAGCGCCGCCAGCGGCGCGGCGGTCTTGCGGTAGGCGGGGGTGTAGGCGTCCGCCCGCCACAGCGGCTCCAGCTCGTCGTCGAGCCACATCAGGGTGAGCGAGCAGCCGCCCATGTCCAGGCTGGTCACGAGCTCGCCGACCTCCGGGTCGACGATCTCGTACCCGGCGTCGCGCAGCCGCGGCGCGACGTGGCGCCACAGCAGGAACAGCTCCTCGTACTTCGTGGTGCCCAGCCCGTTGAGGATCGCCCCGACCCGGCCGGGGGCGCCCGCCGGTGCGTGCTTCAGGACGTCGTCGACCAGCAGTTCCGCCAGCTCGCGGGCGGGCAGCATCGGGACGTCCCGGATGCCGGGCTCGCCGTGGATGCCCAGGCCGAGCCCGAGATGCCCCTCGGGCACCGAGAACAGCGGCTCGTCCTCGCCGGGCATCGTGCAGCCGGTGAACGCGACGCCGAGACTGCGGGTGGCGGCGTTGGCGGCGCGGCCGAGACGCTCGACCTCGTCGAGGTCCGCGCCGCGCGCGGCGGCGGCACCCATCGCCTTGAACACGGTGAAGTCGCCGGCGATCCCGCGGCGCCGCGACTCCTCCTCGGCGGAGGCGACGTCGTCGGTGACGACCACGATGCGGGTGTCGATGCCCTCGGCCCGCAGCCGGTCGGCCGCGATCCCGAAGTTGATCGTGTCGCCGGCGTAGTTGCCGAAGCTGAAGACCACACCGCGGCCCTGGTCGGCGGCCTTCGCGACCGAGTACGCCTGGGCCGCCGACGGCGAGGTGAAGATGTTGCCGACGACGGCGCCGTGCGCCATCCCCGGCCCGACCGTCCCGCAGAACGCCGGGTAGTGGCCGGAGCCGCCCCCGATGACGACGGCGACCTGCGGGTCGCCGTCGCCACGGTGGGCGACCACGCCGCCGTGCACCCCTCGGACACGGTCGGCGTAGAGGTCGAGGAAGCCGGCGAGCTGGTCGTCGGCGAACTCGGCGGGGTCGTCGAAGATCCTGGTCACGAGGTCTCCCTCACCGTGGTGGCGGCGGTCTCGCGCAGCTGCGGGTCGTCCTGCGGGACGTTCAGGAACGAGACCATCACGAAGGCGGCGGCGTAGAGGGCGACGAAGGCCCACACCACGCCGACGTTGCCGGCCCCCAGCGCCAGCATCACGTAGACCACAGCTGCCCCGAGGAACTGAGCGCCGCCGGCGGCGGTGGTGTACATGGCCATGGCGGCGCCCTTGTGGTCGGGTGCGAGCGCGGGCATGATCGCGCCCATCGGGACGAACCCGGCGAGCAGGCAGCCGAACACGCAGCCCGCGGCGACCGAGACCCAGAAGCCCCAGGTCGATCCGGCCGGGACGGCGTGCGGCACGTACCACCACAGCAGCAGACCCACCGCCGAACCGAACACGCCGAACCACTGCACCGTGCGTCGCCAGCCCCACCGATCGCCGACGGCCCCGAACACCGCGTTGACCAGGATGTTCGTCGCGTAGACGAACACGGTCATGATCAACCAGCGGCTCTGGCCCCAGCCCAGCTCCACGGCGATGACGGTCGGCAGGATGATGAACATGCCGTACTGCGGCGCGGTGTTGATCAGCCGGACCAGGAAACCCATGAGGATCTTCGGGTTGGCCGCGGTCAGCCGCAGCCCGGCGCTGAGCACCTGGCCGGCGCTCTCCCCCGCCGGCGCGAGCCGCTGCGTGGCGTGCGGCTCGCGTACCCCGAACCGGGCGATCAGGAACCCGGCGACGACGAGCACGGTCGAGCCGACCATCGCGGCGGTCTCGCCACCGGCAGCACCGCCGAACGCGGGGATCATGCCGAGCGCGAACAGCGACCCCAGGGTGGGCAGGCCACCGGTGAACATGACGTAGAACCAGCCCACCGCGACGCCGTTGCGCGAGTACGGCGTGACCACGTTGATCCACACCAGGAACGCGAACGCGAAGAGGGGGTAGCCGAACCCGCGGAAGAAGTAGCTCACGGCGGCCAGCGGGGTACTGCCGAACTGCAGGCTCAGGAGGAAGAGCACCTCGAACACGACCCAGACGACGACGCCCATGGTCATGACCCGGCGGGGGCCCCAGAGGTCGGCGAACGCGCCGGCGAGGTAGCTACCGACCAGAACGGCCACACCGTAGGCGGCGATGATGGCCGCGACGGTGTCCTCGGGCGACCCGAGTAACGACTCGATGTGCGGGGAGATGAAGTTGGACTCGGTCCCGTTGCCGGTCATGAAGACCAGCACGCCGAGGAAGCCCCAGCGCAGGGAGTGCGGGATGCCGATGCGGTCGAGGACGGTCTCGTGCTGCGGAGCGGCGCTGCTCATCGTCGACCCCTCAGGCGTTCGGGAGGATCGAGACCTTGACCGACGCACCGGAGGTGTCGCCGACCAGGTCGAGGGCCTTCTGGAACTCCGCGAGCGGCACCTGGTGGGTGCAGATGTCGGAGATCGGGAGCTTGCCGTCCTCCAGCATCTTGATCGCGGCGGGCCAGCAGTGCGGGCCGAGGTGGGCGCCGCGGACGTCGAGCTCCTTGTCGTCGGAGATGATCGACCAGTCCACGGTGACCTCGGAGCCGAACACCGAGTACTCGACGTAGGTGCCGAGCTTGCGCAGCAGGTTCAGGCCCTGCGCGACAGCCGGGACGGCGCCGGAGCCCTCCAGGTAGACGTCGGCGCCGTAGCCGTCGGTGAGCTCCTTGACCCGGGCGACCGCGTCCTCGCGGGAGATGTTGATCGTGAGGTCGGCGCCGGTGCGGCGGCCGAGCTCCAGCTTCTCGTCGTCGAGGTCGAGCGCGATCAGCAGGCGCGGGTTCTTCGCGCGGGCGCCGGCGATCAGGCCGAGGCCGATCGGGCCGCACCCGGCGACGACCACGACGTCGTCGAAGGTGATGGTGGCGCGCTCGACGGCGTGCAGTGCGCAGGACAGCGGCTCGGCGAACGCGGCGTGCTGCGGCTCCAGGTCCGGTGAGACCCGGTGCACCCGGGCGCGGGTGGGGACCAGCATGTACTGGGCCATCGCGCCGTCGAAGTTCCGGAAGCCGAACATGTCGTGCGGCCCGCACATCCAGTACTGGCCGCGCAGGCAGTAGCGGCACTGCTCGCACGGGACGATCTGCTCGCAGGCGACGCGGTCACCGACGGACACGCCGTGCAGGGCGAGGCCCTCGTCGTCGCCGGAGACGATCCGGCCGACGAACTCGTGACCGGGCGTGACACCGGTCTGGGCCCAGGCGGGGCGGTTCTCGTCGCCCCAGAACTTCGCGGCGCCGTGGTAGCACTTCAGGTCGCTCGCGCACACGCCCACGGCTTCGACCTGCATCAGCAGCTCGCCGGGGCCGGGGGCAGGGACGTCGACCTCCTCCAGGCGGTAGTCCTCGGGGCCGTGTACGACGACGGCCTGCATCCGGGACGGGATCTGTGTCGGGATCTGAACTGCCACGACGGAACCTCCGTTGGTGCCATGCGGGGTGCTGCATGCGACTGGTTCTGAGCATGCGTTCCGGCATGAACATCCGTCAACACGTTCGTTCCCGATTGAACAAACGTGCAGTAGGCTTGACTGGTACCGGTCCGACACAGCGGAGGAGGTGGCGATGGCGCCACACGACGTCTCCCGGCGCGACCTGGGGCTGATGCACCGGGCCGCGCGGCTGTACTACGTCGACGAGCTCAACCAGGCCGCGATCGCCGACCGGCTCACCGTGTCGCGTCCGACCGTCTCCCGGCTGCTCGCCGAGGCCCGCCGGGTCGGGATCGTGCAGATCACCGTGCACGACCCGGACTCGCTGCACACCGGCGGCGACGACGCACCCCGGCTCGCCGCTGCGCTCGGGCTGGACCGGGTGTGGCTGGCCCCGCGGCCCGCCACCGACCTCGGCCAGTCGCTCGCCGAGCCGGTCGGCGAGGCGTTGCGGGAGGCCGGGCTGCGCGCCGGCGACGTCCTGCTCGTCTCGTCCGGGCGCACCGTGTGGGAGCTCAGCCACACCACGCTGCCCGCGCTGGCCGGCTGCGAGATCGTGCCGACCGTCGGTGGGGTCGCCGAACCCGAGGCGTGGCACCAGACCAACGAGATCGTCCGGTCGGTCGCCGAACGTGGACACGGACGCCCGCACTTCCTGTTCACCCAGGCCATGCCGTCACCGGCGATGAGCCGCACGCTCGCCGAGGACCCGGAGTTCCGCCGGGTGACCGGGTTCTGGATGCGCGCACAGGCCGCGCTGGTCGGTGTCGGCGCCCCGCCCGCGGGTCGCGCGTCGATCTCGACCTCGGTCCCGCTCGACGACGAGGGCCTCCAGGACGGCGTCGGCGACGTCTGCCTGAACTTCTACCGCGCCGACGGCCGCCCGATCGCCTTCCCGGGCAGCGACCGGATGGTGCGGATCTCGCCGGAGCAGCTGCGACGGGTGCCGCGGACGATCGCCGTCGCCGTCGGGGAGGAGAAGGTGCCGAGCATCGTCGGCGGGGCGCGGGCGGGCCTGTTCAACCGCCTGGTGACCGACGCCCCCACCGCTCAAGTTCTGCTAGCGGCCCACACGGACTACTAGCTGAGCCCGCCACCACGTTTACCAAAGTCAGAAACCATTCGAAAACCTCAACTACAGTTCTGAGGTAAACGAACCGCACTAGGCGTGAAGACGCTGGCGACGCCACGATCGACCAGTTGGAGTTCGTGACGTACCGCTCCACTAAGCAGCTGTGAAGAATGACATTGTAGGTAGCACAGCGCCCTCACCACCTACTCCATGTCCGTGCCACAAACTGCATTCACCCACACCCGATCAAGCGACACGACCAACCGGCGGTCCACACACTCTTGAATCGGCCACAGTCGGACGCCACCAACAGCAACGCCGTTGATGCGACCAAGCGAACACATGCTGCCCCCTGAAAGACTAGCATGTCTCGCCGGAGGTCAAGATCGACACGTAAGATCAACGAATGCTCGCACGACCTACTCGTCGGACCTCAACCGCATAGGAGAGTCGCACAAGAACTTGGCTGGCAACAGCGACTTGCAGGCGATTGAGCTACAGCCTACACGCGGTCGACAAACTTTCCTTTGGAGACACAGTCGAGTTGGCTGCTCTTGCCTACTGCGAGCTGCAGCCGGTCACGATTCCATTCGCAACAGTGAGGCGAACGCCTCGATCGCCTTGCGCGCAACTCGACAATGATGCAGCGTTCCATCCTGCAACACCCCCAGCAAGAGCAGTCGACCAATTAACAACCGGGACATTCCTCGTCAACACCGACAATATTGACGCCGCCGAGGCCCCAAGAGCCATCTGCCCTTGAACCTGCTTAGCAAGGCAAGAGTCCAACTCTCCCGTGTAGACGGTGATTTGTCCACCACCAGCTCCGAAGTAAGTATTAGTTGTCTCGTTACTCACTCCTACACATGCTGGCGCCGCCGATGCAGACACAGGTACAGCTAGAATCATCCCCGAGCAAAGCGCCGCTGTCGCCATGATCGAGCCGATCCAGCGCCTCATAATAACCCCCGAAGATGCTCGCGAGCAGCATTTCATTCAACCGCTAAAGCGGAAGGCTACCCGCAGGTGCGTTGCGCCGCAAGTGCTAGCTGAGGGCTCCAAGCGAATGGGATGCCCTCTATACTGGCGGGCAGGCGCCGTAGAAGATCCTTCGCGCGAAGCGCAGAACCGGTTCTAACGGGTCGATCCAGTTCCGTCGTAAATGCGGCGGAGTTTTGGGTCAAATCCTTACAGGACTTCGATTCTAGCCGCTCTTCAGTAGTGACCGATCGAATCAGTACAGCATGGGACGCACTCACTCTACGTTCCTGTACTGCCGCGCTCCTTCGTCTCTTTACTATTGTCCGACAACGAAAAGGCTGACTGCGCCGCTCCGGCATTCTTGAGTCGAGAGGTAGAGCTGGGTAGGGGCCTCGGGCCGATAGCCGTAACCCTGCACTCCGGGCCCTGCAGCCCGTGGCGGCATGATATGGAGACTGGCACGGGGGCGGCGAGCAACTCCGCACCGCCGACCTGAACTGTGGTCCCGACCTAACTCCTCCCTAAGACCGTCGGTGCTGCACCGGCCAGTCCCCGGTCGGTGAGGCCCAGGGGGTGCCGGTGATGCGGCGGTAGACCTCGGCGTAGCGGTCGTGGACGACCTTCACGACCTCGTCGGGGACCTCGGGGCCGGGGGCGGTGCGGTCCCAGTCCAGCCCGGCGGACCAGTCGCGGACGTACTGCTTGTCGAAGGAGAACTGGACCCGGCCGGGCTCGTAGGAGTCGGCGGGCCAGAACCGCGACGAATCCGGGGTGAGCACCTCGTCACCGAGGACGATCTCGCCGGAGGTGTCCCGGCCGAACTCCAGCTTGGTGTCGGCGACGATGATCCCGCCGTCGGCCGCGGACTCGGCGCCGCGCCGGTAGACCTCCAGGGTCAGGTCACGCAGCCGGGCCGCGGTGTCGGCGCCCAGCTGCGCCACGACGTCGTCGAAGGTCATGAACTCGTCGTGCTCACCGACCGGCGCCTTGGTGGTCGGGGTGAAGATCGGCTCGGGGAGCTTCGAGCCCTCGACCAGGCCGGCGGGCAGCGTGACGCCGGAGACGGCGCCGGTGCGCTGGTACTCCTTCAGCCCGAGCCCGGTGAGGTAGCCGCGGGCGATGCACTCGACCGGGAGCATCTCCAGCGGACGGCAGCGGACGGCGCGCCCGGCGAACCCGTCGGGGATGTCGTCGGTGCCGATGACGTGGTTGGGCACGAGGTCGCCGGTGCGCTCGAACCAGTACAGCGACAGCGCGGTGAGGATCGCGCCCTTGTCCGGGACGGGCGTCGGGAGCACGACGTCGTAGATCGACAGCCGGTCCGAGGCCACCAGCAGCAGCTGGGCCGGGTCCCGGGACTCGTCGAGGTAGAGCTCGCGGACCTTGCCGGAGTGGACGAGCCTCACAGGATCCCTCCGGGGGTGTAGGCGGCGGCCTCGGGGTGCTTCGCCGTGATCGCCGCGATCTTCTCGTTGACCGCCGCGACCTGTGCGGACGCGGCGCCGGTGAAGCGCAGCGGGTCCTCCAGCAGCCGGTCCAGCGTGCCGGCGGGCAGGCCGAGCCGGTCGTCGCCGGCGAGACGCTGGAGCAGGTCGTTGTCGGCCTGGCCCTGCTCGCGCATCGCCAGTGCGACGGCGACCGCGTGCTCCTTGATGACCTCGTGCGCGGTCTCCCGGCCGACCCCGGCGCGGACGGCGGCCATCAGCACCGCGGTCGTGGTGAGGAAGGGCAGGTAACGGTCGAGCTCGCGGGCGATCACGGCCGGGTAGGCGCCGAACTCGTCGAGCACGGTCAGCGTGGTCTCGTAGAGGCCGTCGAGGGCGAAGAACGCGTCCGGCAGTGCGACGCGGCGCACCACCGAGCAGGAGACGTCGCCCTCGTTCCACTGGGTGCCGGCGAGCTCGGCGGTCATGACCGACAGGCCGCGCAGGATCACCATGAGGCCGTTGATGCGTTCCGCGGAACGCGCGTTCATCTTGTGCGGCATGGCGCTGGACCCGACCTGGCCGGGGGCGAAGCCCTCGGTGGCGAGCTCGGCGCCCGCCATCAGCCGGATCGTCGTGGCCAGCGACGACGGCGCCGCCGCCAGCTGCACCAGAGCGGTGACGACGTCGTGGTCGAGCGAGCGCGGGTAGACCTGCCCGACGCTGGTGAACGCCTCGGCGAACCCCAGGTGGGTGGCGACGCGCTGCTCCAGCTCGTCGAGCTTCACCGAGGCTTCAGTGTCGCCGCCCAGTAGATCCAGCATGTCCTGGCTGGTGCCCATCGGGCCCTTGATCCCGCGCAGCGGATAGCGCGAGCGCAGGTCCTCCAGCCGGGCGTGCGCGACGAGCAGCTCGTCCGCGGCGGAGGCGAACCGCTTGCCCAGGGTGGTGGTCTGCGCGGCGACGTTGTGGCTGCGCCCGGCCATGACCAGCTCGGCGTACTCCGACGCGCGACGCCCGAGCCGCGCCAGGACCGCGACGGTCCGGTCGGCGACGAGCTCCAGCGACAGCCGGATCTGCAGCTGCTCCACGTTCTCGGTGAGGTCGCGGCTGGTCATGCCCTTGTGCACGTGCTCGTGGCCGGCGAGGGCGTTGAACTCCTCGATGCGGGCCTTCACGTCGTGCCGGGTGACGCGCTCGCGGGCGGCGATCGAGCCCAGGTCGACCTGCTCGACGACGGCCTCGTAGTCGTCGACGACCGACGACGGCACCTCGATGCCGAGGTCGCGCTGGGCGCGGAGCACCGCGATCCACAGCCGTCGCTCCAGCTGGATCTTGTACTCCGGAGACCAGAGGCGGACCAGCTCGGGGCTCGCGTAGCGCGCGGCCAGCACGTTGGGAATCACGTGGCGCGATGATAATGGCTGGTGGGGGCCCTGTGACCGGCGGGAGCGCGGCCTCACACCCGGGGCAGGGACTCCAGCACCTCGTGGAGCGCCTTCCGGCCGACCGCGCGCGGGTCGGGGTCGGCCTCGATCAGCGCGGTGAGCACGACGCCGTCGACGAGCGCGGTGAGCCTGCGGACCTCCCCCGGCCCCGGGCGACGGCCGGTCGCGCGGGTGAGCGCCTCGTCGAGCAGGGCGTCGAACTCGACGCGCTGGGCGCGCAGCAGCCCGGCCAGGAACGGGCGCCGGCCGGACCCGATCAGCCGCTCGAACCGGCCCAGGACGGCGTCGAGGCCGTCGGTGCGCGAGCGCGGCCCGAGGAGCAGGTCGAGCACGATCTCGGCCGGGTCGTCGCGCCGGGCGAGGCAGTCGTGGGCGTCGGCCAGCTCGGTGTGCGCGAGCCGGTCGAGCGCGGCGGACACCAGGTCCTCCAGCGAGGAGAAGTAGTAGGTCGTGGCCGCCAGCGGCACCCCGGCGCGCTCGGCGACGGCTCGGTGCCGGATCGCGTCGAACCCGCTCTCGGCGAGCAGCTCCGCGGCCGCCGCGACGAGCAGGGCGCGGCGACGCTCACCCTTCTCGGTCTGCTTCGGGGCCGCCATCGCCACATAGTGCCAAGACGGGGCCCGTCCGGACGAGTGAGATACCGGACTCGACGCCCAGGTCGGACGGGGTGACCGTGACCGTTTCGTGACCCTGCCGTTCTCACCGCCGCGGGGATGGAACACACTGGTGGTGTGCGTCCGTCACCCAGAAGCCGCTGGTCACCGCGCGGTGGTGCGCGCGGGGCGGCGGCCGCCCCGGCCCCCGGCGAGCCCGTCGACCTGCGATCGGACACCGTCACGCTGCCGACCGAGGCGATGCGCCGGGCGATGGCCGAGGCCGAGGTCGGCGACGACGTGCTCGACGGCGACCCCACCATGCGCGAGCTGGAGGAACGGGTCGCCGGCCTGCTCGGCGCCGCCGACGCGCTGTGGACGCCCACCGGCTCGATGGCGAACCTGATCGCGCTGATGAGCAGGCTCGGCCGCGGTGACTCCTTCCTCGCCCCCCAGGGCGCGCACGTGCTCGACTTCGAGCTGGGCACGGCCGCGTGGCTGGCCGGCGGGATGCCGCGGCCGCTGCCGCACGACGCGGGCCCCGGCAAGGTCACCGCGTCCGCTGTGCGCCGGGCCGCCGCCGACGACGGCTTCTACGCCTCCCTGCGCCCGGTGCTGCTGTGCCTGGAGAACACCCACAACTCCGCGGGCGGCACCGTGACCGCACCGGAGGAGCACGCCTCCGTCGCCGCCGCGGCGCGGGCCGCCCGGCTCTCGGTGCACCTCGACGGCGCCCGGCTGTGGAACGCCGCGGTCGCGCTCGGGGTCCCGCCGGGCGCGCTGACCGTCGGCGCCGACACGGTCGCGGTGTGCCTGTCCAAGGGGCTCGGCGCGCCGGTCGGGTCGGTCGTCGCGGGGTCGGCGGAGTTCGTCGAGCACGCCCGGCGGCTGCGCAAGATGCTCGGCGGCGGCGTCCGGCAGGGCGGGGTGCTGGCCGCGGCCGGGCTCGTCGCGCTGGAGGACATCGACCGGCTCGCCGAGGACCACGACCTGGCGACGCGGCTCGCCGCCGGACTGCGCGAGCGCGGCTGGCGGGTCCGCGAGCCGCAGACCAACATCGTGCTGGTGGACGTGGCCGACGTGCGCGGCACGATCGCCGCGTTCGCCGAGGCCGGTGTCCGCGCCGGCGCCATCGCGGGCAAGCTGCGGCTGATGACCCACCGCGACGTCGGCGACAAGCACATCAAGGCGGCGCTGGACCGGATCGGCGAGGTCGGCCCGTCCAGCACCGGCTCCCCCGGCGGCCCTGCGCCGCTGCCCCGCACCGCCCTCGGCGGCTGACCCCCGGTCCCACCCCGCGCCGCCCTCCGCCGGCGCTCCGGGTCGCCCTCCGTCCCCGGCACCGGAGCGCCCGGGCCGGGCGCTCCCGACGTCGCTCGTCGCCGCCGTCACAGTGTCGCGCCGGGTCAAGTCACTGTCGTCCGAGGTCAAGTCGGCCCGCACGATCGGGTCCACACTGGGCGACGGCCGGACGCCGGAGCAGGCGTCGGCCTAGGCTTCCGCCGCCGTCGCGCCCGTGCGTACGCACCGCCGGGCGCCGGTGGCTCCGACCCACGACCGGCGCCGGTGAGCTGCGCGGACCCGCGATCGCCGGGTGTCGTGCGGCCCGGGGCGCCCAGGACAGCAGGACCGTCATGACCAGCTCCGCCCCCTCGCCCGCTCCCGATACCGAGGCCACCGCCGTCCCCGAGGGCGCCCCTGCCCCCGAGGCCGCGCTCGTCGCCGAGGGCGTCGCCGTCGACGGCACCCACGGGGTGTTGCTCGCGTCGACCTCGCTGCGCACCGTCCCCGGGTCGGTGCTGCTGGTCGCGGGCACCCCCGGCTCCGGGCACACCGCGCTGGCGCTGGCGCTGGCCGGGCGGATGCGGCCCGACCACGGCACCGTCACCCTCGACGGCGACGACGACCCGCGCCGCCTGCGTCGCGCCGTCGCCGTCGTCGACACGCCCGGGGTCAGCGAGCCGGAGCCGGTGCTGCCGCTGCGGACCGTCGTCGGCGAGGAGCTGGCGATGGCCGGGCGCGGCACCACCCCGCGGGCGGTGACCGAGTGGCTGGGCGCGCGGGGCGCGCAGACCTGGGTGCGCTCGCGGTTCGAGGACGTGCCCGCGCCCGTGCGGATCGGGCTGATGACCGCGCTGGCCGCGTCCCGGCCCGGGGTGCGGGTGCTCGTGCTGACCGCGCCGGACCGGCACGGCGGCACCCCGGTGACCTGGTGGCAGGTCGCCTCCGAGCACGCCCGCGCCG
This sequence comes from Pseudonocardia sp. McavD-2-B, assembly GCF_024124365.1. Taxonomy (NCBI): domain Bacteria; kingdom Bacillati; phylum Actinomycetota; class Actinomycetes; order Pseudonocardiales; family Pseudonocardiaceae; genus Pseudonocardia; species Pseudonocardia sp. McavD-2-B. The sequence goes on along the minus strand of NZ_JAMXSG010000157.1, from coordinate 1,832 downwards.
GGTTCGCCGTCGTCGTGACCTGCACCGAGGGGTCGGCGGCGCTGCTGGGGGTGCCCGCGGTGCGGCTCGGCGGGGGCGACGCCGGCGCGCTGCCGGAGCCCCCCGGGCGGCACAGCAGGCCCGAGGACCCGACGGGGCCGCTGACCGTCGTCGCACCGCAGGGGGCCGACGACCTGCCCCAGGGCTGGACCCGGCGGCTGCTGCGCCGCCGCCCCGCCGGGACCGCGGACGCTCCGCCGCCCGGCACCGGGGAGCCCCCGCGGGACGCGGGCACGGCGATCCTGCCCGGGGCCGACCTCACCCCCGGGGCCACCGACGGCGACGAGAGCACGGAGCGGACCTCATGAGCGCGATCAGGATGGCGATCAGCGAGCTGCGGCGGATCACCGCCGGGCGGCTGCCGGTCCTGGCCGTGCTCGCGCTGCTGATGATCCCGATGCTCTACGCGGGCTTCTACCTCTACGCCAACGGCGACCCCTACTCCCGCCTGGACCAGGTGCCCGCCGCGCTCGTCGTCGACGACGCGGGCGGCACCGACGCCGAGGGGAAGGCGCAGAACGTCGGCCAGGACGTCGCGACGGAGCTGACCGACTCCGGCTCGTTCGACTTCCACCGGGTCTCGGCCGCCGAGGCCGACCGCGGTGTCCGCGACAACGTCTACACCTTCGCCGTGACGATCCCGCGCGACTTCACCGCGGCCCTGCAGTCCTCCGGCGAGTTCACCCCGCGCCAGGGGATCCTCGTGCTCACCACCAACGACGCCAACAACTACCTGGCCCGCACGATCGCCGACACCCTCACCACCCGGGTCCGCGAGTCGGTCGCCAAGGAGGTCGGGACGCAGGCCGCGGACCGGTTTCTCACCGGCTTCTCCACCATCCACACCAGGACCCAGGAGGCCGCGGACGGCGCCGGGAAGCTCGCCGACGGCGCGGCCACCGCCCACGACGGGGCCGCCCGGCTGGCGTTCCACCTGTCGACCACCCCTGACGACGTCGAGGCGGCCGCCGCGGCGCTCCGCTGAGCGCCGCGACCCCTCAGCTGCGGCCGGGGAACACCGGCACGACGGGGGACCGCTCGGTGACCCCGCGCCAGTACGCGAGCCGGCCGGTGCACTCGACCATCGCCTTGAGCCCGGCCTCGCGCAGCGGGACCGACGACGACCGCTCGGTCACCGACCGCCAGGCGGCGATCGCGTCGGTCTCGGCCGACACCAGCAGCGCCCCGGCCGACACCCCGTCGACGACGGGCTGCGGGGCCGCGTACGCCGGCTGCGCCGAGACCGGCCGCTGCCCGATGTCGGACAGGGTCTGGGTGATCTGACCGCGCAGGGTGGTGTGGGCCTCGATGTCGCCGCGGGCCCGGGTCGCCCACTCCGGCGGGATGAACGCGAGCGCCATCTTGTACGCCCACAGCGCCGCGTGCTCGCAGGCGAGTGCCCGCTGCAGCGCCTCGACGGTGACCTGGGGGACCTGCGGCTCGTCGTCGGAGGACTGCCGCGGCCGCGGACCCGCGCTCACGCCGGCGCCCCGGTCAGGACCGCCGCGTAGGTGGCGCAGCAGGCGGCGACCTCGGCGACCAGACCCACCTGCAGCGCCGAGGCGCGGGGGACGACCTCGCCTGCGCTGCGGGCCGATCCGGCGACGGCGTCGCGCACCGCGGCGAGATCCCCCGACGGCGGTGTCGCGGGGGCGGCGATCTGGCCCGGAGTGCGCCCGCCCGCCTGGTCCAGCGCGGCGGCGTGCTCCATCCGGGCCGCGCGCAGCGGCTCCAGCCGGCCCGCGAGCGACGGGTCGCCGGTCACCGCGGCGACGACCAGCGCGGCGTCGGAC
>NZ_JAMXSG010000156.1:0-13657 GCF_024124365.1 Pseudonocardia sp. McavD-2-B | reverse complement strand
GGGCGAGGCGGCGTCCGCGGCCGGGGACGCGGCCGCCGGGCAGCGCAGGCCGCAGCCGCACCGCCCGCTGGCCGACGGTGCCGCCGCGCCCCACCAGGGGCACCACCAGGAACACCAGCAGCGGCAGCCAGAACCCGAGGACGGTGTTCGCGGTGTCGAACCAGTCGGGCAGTGGCCCGCCGGTGTACCCGGTGAGCGCGGTCCCGGCGAGCAGCAGCGAGCCGAGCAGGGACCCGGTCACCCAGACCGCCGCCAGGTCGCAGAGGGCTCCGAGCAGCCGGCGCCCGGCCGTCACCGGGGCCGGCCGGTCGGGGTCGGCGCCCGCGTCCCACGAGCGGGGCCGCACCAGGGCGGCGGCGAGACCGCCGAGCAACGCGCCCGCGGTGTTGGCGATCAGGTCGTCGACGTCGGCGAGCCGGTAGGCGCACGGGAACAGGAACCAGTTGCCGGTGTACTGGGTGGCCTCGACGAGCAGGGACACCGCGAGCCCGGCGGCCACGGTGACCGGTAGCGAGCGGCGGAACACCCCGCGGAGGAACCAGCCCAGCGGCGCGAACAGCGCCACGTTGAGCACCACCTGCTGCACCGCGGCGTTCGCGAGCCAGGCCCGCACCCCGGTCGAGTCCTGGCGGGCGGCGATCCGGGTGACGTCGCCGACGAAGGCGAACGGCCGGGTCTGCAGCGAGTCCGCCGCGGTGCGTTCGGCGCAGAACGCCGCGTCGACCTGGGGCAGCGGGAGCAGGGTGTAGCCGAGGACCGCCAGCCCGTACACCGGGACGGCGACGAGCACGGCCAGCTCGCCGGGCCCGAAGCGACCGCGGCGGCGGTAGGTCAGCGCGACGGCGGGGACGAGCACGGCGAGCACCAGCGCCGACCCGAGCCCGATCGCGAGCACCCCGGGGATGATCCGGTCGTTCACGGTCGCCGACGTTAGCGATCGTCCGGGGTGCGCCCGGGGACCGAAACGGGTGGTTCAGCCCAGGACGTCGAGGATCTGCTGGGCGGCGAGGGTGGGGGTGAGCCCGCCGTCGCGGACCTCGGCGGTGAGCTTCGGGAGCCGCTCGGCCGTCGCCGGGTCGTGCAGCACCCGGTCCATGAGCCGGTCGCGCACCATCTGCCACATCCACTCGACCTGCTGGTCGGCGCGCCGGGTCGCGAGCTCACCGCCCTTGTCGAGGGCCTCGCGGTGGGCGGTGACCTTCTCCCACACGGTGTCCAGGCCCTTCCCGGTCTGCGCGGAGCAGGACAGCACCGGGGTGCGCCAGTGCGCCGAGGTGGGGGTCATCATGTGCAGCGCGCCGGCGAGCTCGCGGGCCGCGGCGCGGGCGTCGCGCTCGTGCGGGCCGTCGGCCTTGTTCACGGCGACGACGTCGGCGAGCTCCAGGATGCCCTTCTTGATCCCCTGCAGCGCGTCGCCGGTGCGGGCGATGGTGAGGAACAGGAAGGTGTCGACCATCCCGGCGACGGCGGTCTCGGACTGGCCGACCCCGACGGTCTCGACGAGGACGACGTCGAACCCGGCGGCCTCCATGACGACCATCGTCTCCCGGGTGCGGCGGGCGACCCCGCCGAGCGTGCCCGCCGACGGCGACGGCCGCACGAACGCGTGCGGGTCGACGGCCAGGCGCGGCATCCGGGTCTTGTCACCCAGGATGGACCCGCGGGTACGGGTGGACGACGGGTCGACGGCGAGGACCGCCACCCGGTGGCCGCGGGCGGTGAGCGTGGAGCCCATCGCCTCGATGAATGTCGACTTCCCGACCCCGGGTACCCCCGAGATGCCGACCCGCACCGCGTGCCCGGCCTTCGGGGTCAGCTCCAGGAGCAGCTCCTGGGCGGCCCGCTGGTGGTCGGGCCTGCTGGACTCGACCAGGGTGATCGCCCGGGCGAGCAGGGTGCGGTCGCCGGCCAGGACCCCGCGGGCGAGCTCCGCGGGGTCGGGGACGCGAGGGGCCATCGGCGGGACTCTCCTTGCGGGTCGGCACCGCGCCCGGTGCGCGGGTGGGCGCACCGGGCGCGGCGACGGCGGCACGATGACGAGCCACCGTGACGGCGGCGGTGGCTCAGTCGGCGTAGACGCTGCCGGGGGCGGACGTGTCCGGCTCGTCGTGACCGAGCGCGGCGGCCAGCTTGCCGAGCAGGTCGACCGCGGCCTCGGCGATGACCGTGCCGGGCGGGAACACCGCGGCCGCGCCCATCTCCAGCAGCTCCGGCACGTCCGCGGGCGGGATGACCCCGCCGACGACGACCATGATGTCGTCGCGCCCCAGCTCGGCGAGCTCGCGGCGCAGCTCCGGGACCAGCGTGAGGTGCCCGGCGGCCAGCGAGCTGGCGCCGATCACGTGCACGTCGGACTCGGCGGCCTGCTTCGCGACCTCGGCCGGGGTCTGGAACAGCGGCCCGACGTCGACGTCGAAGCCGATGTCGGCGAACGCGGTCGAGATGACCTTCTGGCCGCGGTCGTGGCCGTCCTGGCCCATCTTCGCGACCAGGATGCGGGGTTGGCGGCCCTCGTGGCCGGCGAACTCGGAGACGAGCTCGCGGGCGCGGTCGATCGCCGGGTTCTGCCCGGCCTCGGCGGAGTACACACCGGAGATGATGCGGATCTGTCCGGCGTGGCGCCCGAAGACCTTCTCGAGTGCGTCGGAGATCTCCCCGACCGTGGCCTGGTCGCGGGCCGCGTTCACGGCCAGCCGGAGCAGGTTCTCGTCGTCGGAGCGCGACGAGCCCTCGGCGATCTTCTCCGCGGCGCCGGTGAGCGCGCGCAGAGCCTCGTCGACGGCGCGGTCGTCGCGCTCGGCGCGGAGCCGGGCGAGCTTCTCGAGCTGCTCGCGGCGCACGTTCGCGTTGTCGACCTTGAGCACGTCGATCTGCTCGTCGGCCTCGACGACGTACTTGTTGACGCCGATCACCGGCTGGCGGCCCGAGTCGATCCGGGCCTGGGTGCGGGCCGCGGCCTCCTCGACGCGCATCTTGGGGATGCCGGCGTCGATGGCCTGGGCCATGCCGCCGGCCTTCTCGACCTCGTCGATGTGCGCCCACGCCCGCTTCGCGAGGTCGTAGGTGAGCTTCTCCACGTAGTACGAGCCGCCCCACGGGTCGACGACGTTCGTGGTGCCCGACTCCTGCTGCAGCAGCAGCTGGGTGTTGCGCGCGATCCGCGCGGAGAAGTCCGTCGGCAGTGCGAGGGCCTCGTCGAGGGCGTTGGTGTGCAGCGACTGGGTGTGGCCCTGGGTGGCGGCCATCGCCTCGACGCAGGTGCGGACGACGTTGTTGTAGACGTCCTGCGCGGTCAGCGACCAGCCGGAGGTCTGCGAGTGCGTACGCAGGCTCAGCGACTTGGCGTTCTGCGGCTCGAACCGGTTCACGAGCTTGGACCAGAGCAGGCGTGCGGCCCGCATCTTGGCGACCTCCATGAAGAAGTTCATGCCGATCGCCCAGAAGAAGCTCAGCCGCGGGGCGAACTTGTCGATGTCCAGCCCGGCGTCGACACCTGCCCGCAGGTACTCCACGCCGTCGGCGAGGGTGTAGGCGAGCTCCAGGTCGTTGGTCGCCCCCGCCTCCTGGATGTGGTACCCGGAGATGGAGATCGAGTTGAACTTCGGCATCTCGCGGCTGGTGAAGCCGAAGATGTCGGAGATGATCTGCATCGACGGCTGCGGCGGGTAGATGTAGGTGTTGCGGACCATGAACTCCTTCAGAATGTCGTTCTGAATGGTTCCGGTCAGCTTCTCCGGGCTCACGCCCTGTTCCTCGGCGGCGACGATGTAGAGCGCGAGCACCGGGAGCACGGCGCCGTTCATCGTCATCGACACCGACATCTTGTCCAGCGGGATGCCGTCGAAGAGCTGGCGCATGTCGAGGATCGAGTCGATCGCGACCCCGGCCATGCCGACGTCGCCGGCGACGCGCGGGTGGTCGGAGTCGTAGCCGCGGTGGGTGGCCAGGTCGAACGCGATCGACAGGCCCTTCTGCCCGGCGGCGAGGTTGCGCCGGTAGAACGCGTTCGACTCCGCGGCGGTGGAGAACCCGGCGTACTGGCGCACCGTCCACGGCTGGTTGGTGTACATCGTCGGGTACGGCCCGCGCAGGTACGGGGTGATGCCCGGGTAGGTGTGCAGGAAGTCGACGCCGGCGAGGTCGTCGGCGGTGTAGAGCGGCTTGACGCCGATCCCCTCCGGCGCCTCCCAGACGTCGGCGGAGCCGGTCCAGGTGGTCGCGGGGGTGGTGTCGCCCAGCAGCGGCACGCCGGTGAAGTCGGGAATGCTCACTTCGAGCCCTCCAGGTGGGTGTACACGTCGTCGAGGACGGCGAGGGCGTCGCAGCCGGCGAACAGGTGGCCGTCGACGCCGGGCACCTCGTCCTTCGGCTTCCCCGCGAGCAGGATGCGCGCGGCACCGGCCTCGCGCAGCGCGGCGGCGGTCTCGGCGGCGCGCTCGTCGTAGACCGTGTCCGAGGAGCAGAGCACCACGACCGGCGTCCCGTCCTTGCCGTAGGCGTCGACGACGTCGGCGGTGGAGTCGGTCGGGCCGGCGTCGACGGTGTCGACGCCACCGGCGGCCAGCAGGTTGCGGGTGAACCCGGCGCGGGCGGTGTAGACCGCGAGCGGGCCGAGGGTGGCGAGGAAGGCGGTGGGGCGCGTGCCCGTCTCGCCCAGCAGCGCGTCGGAGCGGTCCCGGTGGGCCTCGTAGGCCTCGGCGGGGCGGTAGAGCGGAAGTCCCCCACGCTCGACGGCCGGCGGCAGCGGGGTGCGCTCGACCGGCTTCTCGTTCAGGTCGGGGAACTCCGAGACGCCGGTGAGCGGCGTCCTCCGCTTCGCGACGTCGGCCTCGCGGCGGGCGCGGACCTCGCCGACCCGCTCGGCGACCAGGCCGGAGTCGAGGGCGGCGACGGCCCCGCCCGCGGCCTCGATCTCGACGAAGAACTCCCAGGCCGGCCGGGCGAGGTCGTCGGTGAGGTGCTCGACGTACCAGGAGCCGCCGCCCGGGTCGATGACCCGCGCCAGGTGCGCCTCCTCCACGAGCAGGTTCTGGGTGTTGCGGGCGATGCGGCGGGAGAACGGCTCGGCGACGCCGAGGGCGGCGTCGAAGGGCGGCACGGTGACCGCGTCGGCCCCGCCGACTCCCGCGGCGAACCCGGCGACGGTGCCGCGGAGCATGTTGACCCACGGGTCGCGGCGGGTGAACAGCGCCTCGGGGACGGTGGCGTGCTGGGTCTGCGGCACGTCGGTGACGCCGGAGGCCTCCAGCACCCGGGCCCACAGCCGCCGCCCGGCGCGCAGGGCGGCGATCGTCGGGAACTGCTCGGGGGTGGCGGCGTAGCGGAACTCGAGCAGCCGCGCCGCGTCGGCGACGGCGATCCCGGCCGCGTCGAGCGCCCGCAGGTAGGCGACGCCCGCGGCCAGGGACCAGCCCAGCTCCTGGGCGTCGGAGCCGCCCGCCTCGCGGATCACGGTCGCGTCGACGGTGATCGCGGTGACCTTGTCGAAGGTGCCGTGGACGCGGCGGGCGACCTCGACGACCGAGCCGACGTCCGGGCCGGACCCCGCGCGGGCGCGCAGCCCGATCGGGTCCACGCCCAGCGAGCCGAGCAGCTCGGCGTCCTCGACGCCGTTGCGCGCGGCCAGGTCCAGGTAGGCGTGCGCGGCGGCGACCTGCTCGGTCCCGGCGTCCAGGGCGACCCCGGCCAGGTCCAGGTGCACGCCCTCCAGGGCGCGGGCCAGGTCGGCGACGGCGACGCCGCCCTCGCCCACGCGCAGCCACACCGAGGTGACGCCGCACTCCAGGTCGGCCAGCACGGCCTCGCGGACGGCCGCCGGATCGGTGCCGGCGTGGCGCTGGCGGATGTCCCAGCCGTCGGGTACGTGCCCGTCGGTGCGGGCGCCGCGGGTGAACGGCCACGACCCCGGCACGCCGGTGGGCGGCAGGTCGGTGGTGTCCTCGTCGGCGTAGAGCGGCGCGACACGGATGCCGTCGGGTGAGGTGCGGGTCAGGGTCTCGACCCCGGCCCCGAGCTCGGCGTCCTCGCCGATCCGGCCCGACTTGCGCACCACCGCGTCCGCGGCGGCGAGCCACTGGTCACGGCTGACCGGGTCGAAGCCGCCGGCCAGGACCAGCTCCTCCGGCTCCACCGGACCGTCCACGGCAGAGCCCTCCGGACCGGCTGCGCGGTCGACCGCGCTGCGGTCACTGTCCGTCATCCGCTCTGTTCTCCTCACCGGCCCGCGGGGCGGCCTCGTTGCCCGCCGGATGGCGCCGTCGTCGACGCCACCGAAGTGCAGCGGAGTCTAGTGAGCCGGTGCCGCCGGGGGCATGCGCTGTGGCGAGGCGCGCACGGCCTGTGATGCACCCGACTGGCGCAACGGGACCGTCCGGGGGTCTCGCGGCGTACACCCGGCGGTTCCCCGCCGGTAGTCCTCACGGGTAGCCCCGGGCGGCCCCGGACGCCAGTCTGGGGCCGTGTCGACTCCCGGACCCGCACCCGCCGTCCCCGGGCTGACCCCGGTCGCCCGCGTCCACGTCCTGCTCGACCCGCCGCTGGAGGTCGGCCGGACCCCGTTCGGCCGGGAGCGGGAGATCCCCATCGTGGGCGGCACGGTCTCCGGACCCGGCCGCGACGGCGAGGGCCTGCACGGCGAGGTGCTCCGCGGCGGGGCCGACCGCCAGCGGGTGCTCGACGACGGCACCGCCGTGATCGACACCCGTTACACCGTGGCGCTGCGGTCGGGGCACCTGCTGCAGCTGGCCACGGCGGGCTACCGCACCGGTCCGGCCCCGGTCCTCGACGCGCTGCTCGCCGGGGAGCCCGTCGACCCGGCCCGCTACTACTTCCGGGTCGTCGTCGACGCCCGGACCGCCGACCCGGACCTGGCCTGGCTCAACACCGCGGTGCTCGTCGGCTCCGCGGTCCGCACCGCCGACGCGGTCGCCTACGACGCCTACCTCGTGACCTGAGACGGGTGGGAACAACCGGGGGTGGGGGTGCATTGTGATCGGCATGCCCCCCGTGACCCGAGGATTCGTCGGGCGCAGGCCGCGGGACCGGCGGCTGCCACCCGGCCAGTACGACGCCGGTGACCAGTGGCCGGTGCTGACCGCCGAGCGCGCCCCCACCCTGGACACCGCCCGCTGGACCTTCCGCATCGACGGCCTCGTCGAGCGCCCGGTCGAGTGGACCTGGGACGAGATCCGCGCCCTGCCCCGCGAACGCTGGGACGGCGACATCCACTGCGTCACCACCTGGTCGAAGTTCGGGATGCGCTGGAGCGGGGTCGCGGTCGACACGCTGCTGGAGACCGCGGGGCCGCTGCCGGAGGCACGGTTCGCCGTCGCGCACTCGCACTCGGGATACACCACCAACATGCCGCTGTCCGACCTCACCGGCGGCCGGGCGAGGCTGGCGTTCGAGGCGCAGGGTGCGCCGCTGACCCGCGAGCACGGCGGCCCGGCGCGGCTGCTCGTGCCGCACCTGTACTTCTGGAAGAGCGCGAAGTGGGTCGCCGGTCTGCGCCTGACCGCCGAGGACGAGCCCGGTTTCTGGGAGCGCAACGGCTACCACGACCGCGGCGACCCGTGGTCCGAGCAGCGCTTCCAGGGCGACTGACCGTGGACACCACCCCGGCCACCACCCCTCGCCGGACCCTGCGCTGGCAGACCGCGACCGTGCTGTCGGTGCACGACGAGGCCCCGGGGGTGCGGACGTTCCGGCTCGGCCTGGCCGAGCCCGCCACGCACCTGCCGGGCCAGTACTACGTGCTGCGCCTGACCGCCGAGGACGGCTACACCGCACAGCGCAGCTACTCGGTGGCCTCCGCTCCCGACGGGCGGCCGGAGATCGCGCTGACCGTCGAACGTCTCGACGACGGTGAGGTGTCGGAGTTCCTGCACGACGTCGTCGTCGTCGGGGACGTGCTGGAGGTCCGCGGCCCGGTCGGCGGCTGGTTCGCCTGGGACGGGGTCTCCCCCGCGCTGCTGGTCGGCGGCGGCTCCGGCCAGGTCCCGCTGGCCGCGATGCTGCGCCACGCCCGCGCCACCGGCCGTCCCGACCTGGTCCGGATGCTGGTCTCGGTCCGCACCCCCGACGACCTGTTCTACGGCGAGGAGCTCACCGGGCCCCCGGTCACCACGGTGTTCACCCGGACCGCCCCACCCGGCGCGGTCCGCCCGGCGGGCCGGCTCACCCTCGACGACCTGGCCCCGCTCGTCCGCGGCGGGGAGACCGCGTTCGTGTGCGGCTCCCCCGCCTTCGCCGCCGCGGCGGCCGACCTGCTCGCCGCCGCCGGGGTCCCCGACCACGCGATCCGGATCGAGCAGTTCGGCCCGACCGGGGCCTGACCCTGCGGCCCGCCGCGGGGGTGCGGCAGGATGACGCCGCCCCGCCCGCGCACCGCAGGAGCCGACGATGACCGTCACCCCCGCCGAGACGTCGTTCCCGAGCGGCGGGCTGCGCTGTGCGGCCTGGCACCTCGCCCCGGTCGGCGACGCGCTCGCGAACGACCGCGGCCGCCCCTGCGTGGTCATGGCGCATGGCTTCGGCGCCACCCGCGACTCCGGGCTGCTGCCCTTCGCGCAGCGTTTCGCCGCTGCGGGCTGCGCGGTGCTCGTGTTCGACTACCGCGGGTTCGGCGCCTCGGACGGCACCGGCGATCCCCGCCTGGACCAGGACGTCCACCACGGCAGGCACCGCGCCGACTACCACGCCGCGATCGCGCACGCCCGCACGCTGCCCGGCGTCGACCCCGAGCGGATCGTGCTGTGGGGCAGCTCGTACTCCGGCGGGCACGTCGTCCCGGTCGCCGCCCGCGACGGCCGGGTCGCCGCGGTGATCTCCCAGGGTGCGGCGATGGACGGGACCGCCGCGCTGCTGGAGATCCTGCGCTACGCCGGACCCGGGCAGCTGGCCCGCCTCACCGGGCACGGGCTGCGCGACGCCGCCGCCGGGCTGCTCGGACGCCCGCCGCACCGGATCGCGGTATTCGGACCGCCCGGGTCGACCGCGGCGATCACCTCGCACGACGCCGAGAGCGGCTACTCCTCGATCACCGGGCCCGGGTTCCGCAACACCATGCGGGCCCGGGGCGCGCTGCGGATCCCGCTGAACCGCCCGGTGACGGCGGCGGCGCGACTGCGGGCGCCGATCCTCGTCGTCGTCGCGGCGCGGGACTCGATCGCGCCACCCGCGTCGGTGCGCGCGGTGGCCGCGCGGGCCGGGGCGGGCTCGGAGGTGCTGGAGCTGCCGTGCGGGCACTTCGACATCTACCTCGGCGCGATGTTCGAGCGGTCCGTGACCGCACAGGTGGACTTCCTCCGCCGCTCGCTCGCCGTCGCCTGACTGAGCCGGACGGAGGACCCGGAGGCCCCGGCTGGGGCAGCACCACCTGTGAGCGGCCACACTCCGTAAAACTGAGCACCTATCGCTTACTCGCTCGCCGTAACAGGCCCCCTCCCCCGTGGCGATGTCACGGGGGACCACGGCGGCCTCACCGGTCCGTACCCCTGAACCCACAGGGTGCTCCCCCGCTGGACCGGAGGAAGCGTTCCGTCGCCGTGTAGGGAGATGACGGCACGTGACGATGTCCCCGCCCCGCGCGGGGGTCGCCGTGGCGCGCCCGGCCCCGGCCGGTGCGCCCGCGCGGCACCCGGACCGCCTGTACCGGTTCTTCGAGGCCACGGTCGCCCGGACACCACGGGCGGTCGCGCTGCAGGACGGCGGCCTGGAGCTGACCTACGCCGAGCTGGACGCGCGCGCGAACCAGCTCGCCCGCCACCTGGCCGGGCTCGGCGCGGGCCCGGGCCGGCGCGTCGGGATCCTGCTGCACCGGACCTGGCGGACCTACGCGGTGCTGCTGGCGATCGGCAAGACCGGCGCCGCATTCGTCCCGATCGACCCGGCCGCCCCGGCGGACCGGGTCGGCTACATCCGCGACGACGCCGGGCTGGACCTGCTGGTCACCACCTCGGACCTGGCGGGCGAGCTGCCCACGCCCGGGCTGGTGCTGCTCGACACCTGCGTCGACGCCGTCGCCGCGCTCCCCCGTCACCCGCTCGCCCCGGTCGCCCCCGACCCGGACCCGGCGCCGCTGGCCTACATCATCTACACCTCGGGCTCCAGCGGGCGACCCAAGGGCGTCGCGATCGCCCACCCGAGCATCTGCAACTTCGTGCACGTCATCACCCGCGTCTACGACGTCCGCCCGCACGACCGCGTCTACCAGGGCATGACGATCTCCTTCGACTTCTCGATCGAGGAGATCTGGCCGACCTTCGCGGCCGGGGCGACGCTCGTCGTCGGGCCGACGGACTCGCGCCGGATCGGCGCGGAGCTGGGCGACTTCCTCGCCGGCACCGGCGTCACCGTGCTGTGCTGCGTGCCGACCCTGCTGGCGACGATCCCGCGGGAGCTGCCCGCGCTGCGCACCCTGCTCGTCGGCGGCGAGGCCTGCCCGGCCGGCCTGGTGGAGCGCTGGGCGCGCCCCGGGCGGCGGATGCTCAACACCTACGGCCCCACCGAGACCACCGTGACCTGCACCTGGGGCGAGCTGCACCCGGGGAAGCCGGTCACGATCGGGCGCCCGGTGCCGACCTACTCCGCGGTGATCCTCGACGACACCCTGCGCGAGGTCCCCCGCGGCGAGGTCGGCGAGCTCTGCATCGGCGGCCCCGGGGTCGGCATCGGCTACGTCAACCTGCCGGAGAAGACCGCGGACCGGTTCGTCCGCCACCCCGCGGCGCCGGCTGACGGCGACGGGCGGCTCTACCGCACCGGTGACCTCGCCCGGTTCGACGAGCACGGAGAGATCGTCTACCTGGGCCGCGCCGACGACGAGGTCAAGATCCGCGGGCACCGCGTCGACCTGGGCGAGATCGAGACCGTCGCCCTGGAGCACGCCGACGTGGAGAGCGCCGTGGCCGCGGTCGCGAGGACCGACGACGGCACGGGCGAGGAGCTCACCGTCTACGTCGTCCCGGCCGCCGGGCCGGGCGGGCCGGTGGACCGGGCGGCGCTGCACGAGCTGCTGCGGACCCGGCTGCCCGAGTACATGGTGCCGGGCTACCTCGAGGTGCTCGACGCGCTGCCGATGATGCCCAGCGGCAAGGTCGACCGGCCGAAGCTGCCGGCCCCGTCCGGGCCGCGGATCGTGGTGACCCACGGCCCGCACGTCGAGCCGTCGACGGAGCTGGAGACCGGGGTCCGGGCGGTGCTCGCCGAGGTGCTGGCGCTCGACGCCGGCCAGGTCTCGGTCACCGCCGACTTCTTCGACGAGCTCGGCGGGCACTCGCTGCTCGCCGCGCGGCTGGTGACCCTGCTGCGCGAGCGCGGCGTCGGCCGCTCCCCCGCGGTGCGCGACCTGTACGAGCACCCGACGGTCCGCGGCCTGGCCGCGGCACTGGACCCCGACGCGGCGGGCGACGGCGGCGACGGCTCCGTGCCCCCGCCACCGCGCCCGGAGCCGCTGCGCCACTCGCGGCGCCGCTACTCCGCCGCCGGGACCGCGCAGGGCGCCGCGCTGTTCGTGCTGATGCTGGTCATGACCCTGCCCGCGGCCGGGGTGTACGCCTGGCACGGCGGCCGGGTCGCCCCGGACGTGCTGGCCCAGCTCGCCCTCGGCGCCACCGCGATCTTCCTGCTGCAGCGTTGGCTGCTCGCCCCGCTCGCGGTGCGCGCGCTCACCGCCCGGGTCGCACCCGGCCGCTACCCCATGTGGGGACGGGTGCACCTGCGCCTGTGGGCCGCGGACCTGCTGCTGTCGATGTCACCGCTGCCGGTGCTGTCCGGCGGTCCGCTCGCCCCGGCCTACCTGCGGATGCTCGGCGCCACCGTGGGCCGCGACGTGCACCTGGGCACCTCGGTGCTGTCGATGCCCGCGCTGCTGCGGATCGGCGACGGCGCCACCGTCGGCTACGGCGCCGCGCTGCGGCCCTGGACGCTGGCCGACGGCTGGGTGACCGTCGCCCCGATCGCGGTCGGCGAGGGCGCCCACGTCGGCGCCAGCGCGGTCGTCGAACCGGGTGCGGTGGTCGGCGCGGACGCCGTCGTCGGGGAGCAGTCCGCGCTCGCCGCGGACCAGGTGGTGCCGCCCGCCGAGCACTGGGCCGGGTCCCCCGCGGTGCCCGACGCCGCCGACGCCGCGGTCGCCGAGCTGACCGAACGCGGCCCGGCACCGTCCTGGACGCGGCCGCAGCGGGCGGCCGCGCTGGCCGGGATCGTCGCGCTGGAGCTGGTGTCGCTGCTGGCGCTGGTCCCGGCGGTGCTGCTGGTGTGGTCGTCGTTGCTGCTGTTCGGCGACGGCCCCGCCCTGCTCGTCGCGGCCCTGGTCGGGCCGGTGTTCGTGGTGACGGTGTGCGTACTGGTGGCCGTCGGCCGGTGGGCCGTCGCGCCCCGCACCGGGCCCGGGGTCTTCGCGGCGCGCTCCGCGCTGGGGCTGCGCAAGTGGTTCGGCGACACGCTGCTCGAGATGAGCCTGAGCTACACCAACTCGCTGTACTCGACGCTCTACACGGTCGCCTGGTTGCGGCTGCTCGGCGCCCGGATCGGGCGCGGCGCGGAGGTGTCCACCGCCTCGCACATCGACCCGGAGATGCTGACGATCTCCCAGGGCAGCTTCGTCGCGGACATGGCGAGCGTGGGCAGCGCGACCTTCCACAACGGCTGGATGGTCCGCCGTCCGACGCTGGTGGGGCGGCGCGCGTTCGTCGGGAACGCCGCCGTCGTCCCGGCCGGGTCGACGCTCGGCGACGAGTCGCTGATCGGCGTCGCGACGGTGCCCCCGGCGTCGGGCGTGCCGCACGACACCACCTGGCTGGGGTCCCCGGCGATGCACCTGCCGGTGCGCCAGGACTCCGGGGACCACCCGGAGTCGCTGACGTTCACGCCCTCACGGCGCCGCGTCGCGGAGCGGCTCGGCATCGAGTTCCTCCGCGCCACGCTGCCCGCCTCGGCGATCTCGGTGTCGATCTACCTGTTCCTGCAGGGGCTGTCCGGCGTGGCCCGCACCGGCGCCGCGTGGCAGGTCGTGCTCGCGGCACCGGTGCTGGCGCTCGCCTCGGCGCTCGCGCTGGTCCTGCTGGTCGCAGCGGTGAAGTGGCTGGTCGTGGGCACCTACCGGCCGCGGACCGAGCCGCTGTGGAGCCGGTTCGTGCGCCGCTCGGAGTTCGTCACCGGACTCTACGAGGCCTCCGCGGTGCCCGGGCTGCTGAGCATGCTGTCCGGGACCCCGTTGCTGCCGCCGATGCTGCGGCTGCTCGGCGCCCGGATCGGGCGGCGGACCTGCGTGTCGACGACCTACCTCACCGAGTACGACCTGGTGGAGATCGGGGACGACGCCGTCGTCGGGCGGGACGTGTCGCTGCAGACCCACCTGTTCGAGGACCGGGTCATGAAGATGTCGACGGTGTCGGTCGCGGACGGCGCGTCGGTCGGGGACCGGGCGATCGTGCTCTACGACGCCGTGGTCGGCGCCGGGGCGCGGCTCGACCCGCTGTCGCTGGTGATGAAGGGCGAGCACCTGCCGCCCGGCTCCCGGTACCGGGGCATCACCGCCCGCGCGGTGCCCGACGCCGCACCGGCCGACGCGGCACCGGCCGTGCCGCCTGCCGTGCTGCCCGCCGTGCAGCCCGCCGCGGCGCCGGAGACCGTGGCCGGGACCGTGCGGGTCGCG
>NZ_JAMXSG010000155.1:0-13725 GCF_024124365.1 Pseudonocardia sp. McavD-2-B | reverse complement strand
GGGCCGGTGCGGGCCGGGCCGTCGGGGATGAACGTCGCCGTCGTGACCAGGGCGACCGCCGGCCTGGCCGACCACCTGGCCCGGACCACGGGCACCGGCCGGGTCGTCGTCGGCCGGGACGCCCGGCACGGGTCGGCGGCGTTCGCCGAGGCCACCGCCCGGGTGCTGACCGGCGCCGGGTTCACTGTGACCCTGCTCGACGGCCCCGTCCCCACCCCGCTGGTGGCCTTCGCCGTGCGCCACCTCGGCGCGGTCGCCGGGATCGCCGTCACCGCCTCGCACAACCCGCCCGCCGACAACGGCTACAAGGTCTACCTCGCCGACGGCGCGCAGCTCGTGGGCCCCGACGACGCCGCCATCGAGGACGCGATCACCGCCGCCCCGCCCGCGGTGTCGGTGCCGCTCGGGCCGCTGCCGGACCCGGCGGAGGTCACCGGCGCCTACCTGGACCGGGTCGCAACGCTGTCGGGGAACACCGGGGCGCCCGCGCCGCGGATCGCGCTCACCCCGATGCACGGCGTCGGCGGCGCGACCGCGGTCGCCGCGCTCGCCCGGGCCGGGGTGCACGACGTCGCCGTCGTCGCGAGCCAGGCCGTGCCCGACCCCGACTTCCCGACGGTCGCCTTCCCGAACCCGGAGGAGCCCGGCGCGACCGACGCGCTGCTCGCGCTGGCCGCCCGGAGCGGCGCGGACCTCGCCGTCGCGCTGGACCCGGACGCCGACCGGTGCGCGCTCGGCGTCGCCTTCGGTGACGGCTGGCGGATGCTGTCCGGCGACGAGACCGGCGTGCTGCTCGGCGACCACGTCCTGCGGACCGGGACCGCGGCGGACCCGCTGGTCGCGACGACCGTCGTGTCGTCGTCGATGCTCGCCCGGGTCGCGGCCGCCCGCGGGGCCCGCTCCGCCGAGACCCTCACCGGGTTCAAGTGGATCGTGCGGGCCGGCGACGGGCTCGTCTTCGGCTACGAGGAGGCGATCGGACTCTGCGTCGACCCCGACGGCGTCCGGGACAAGGACGGCGTCTCCGCCGCCGTCGTCGCCGCGGACCTGGTACGCGGGCTCGCCGCGGCCGGGTCGTCGGTGCCGCGGCGGCTCGACGAGCTGGCGGCGGAGTTCGGCGTGCACGCCACCCGGGGTGTCTCGATCCGGATGGCCCCCGTCGAGCGCGACGCCGCCGTCGCCCGGCTGCGCGCCGCGCCCCCGGCCGGCTGGGAGGCCGACCGCCCGGCCCCCGACGTCCTGCGGCTGCGGCGCCCCGGGACCCGCGTGGTGATCCGCCCGTCGGGGACCGAGCCGAAGCTCAAGGCCTACCTGGAGGTCGTGGAGGACCCCACCGGCGACGTGGCCGCGGTGCCGGCGTCGCGGGCCGTCGCCGCGGAGCGCCTGGCCGCGCTGCGCGCGGAGGTCGACGGGATGCTCGCCGGATGAGCGCGCGCCTGCTCCTGGTCCACCACACGCCGTCCCCCGCCACCGCGGAGCTGCTCGCCGAGGTCCGCGCGGGCGCGGCCGACCCGGACATCACCGGGGTGGAGGTCGTCGCCCGCGCCGCCCTGGCCGCGACGGCGAGCGACCTGCTCGCCGCGGACGCCGTCGTCCTCGGGACGCCGGCGAACATCGGCTACATGTCCGGCGCGCTCAAGCACTTCCTCGACCAGGTCTTCTACGTCTGCGCCGACGACACCCGCGGCCTGCCCTACGGGCTGTGGGTGCACGGCGGCTCGGACACCTCCGGCGCGACCCGCTCGGTGACGACGGTCGCCGGGGCGATGGGCTGGACCGCGGCGGCCGCGCCGGTCGAGGTCGCGGGTCCCCCGGACGCCGCCGCCCGGGCCGCGTGCCGCGAGCTGGGCGCGGTCGTCGCCGCGACCGTCATGCCGGAGGGCTGAGCTACCGGCGCCCGGTGGCGGGCCGCACCCCGAGGTGCGCCTCGATCCGGTCGGCCCACACCGACGCGATCGTGCGGTAGGCGCCCGGTCCGGCGTGCAGGCCGTCCGCGGTCCGCCCGGCGGGGAACAGGGTGGCGGTGTCGACGAACTCCACCGAGTGCCCGGCCGCCCGGTGCGCGGCGGCGACCCGGGGCAGGTACTCGGCCAGCCGCGCCCGCTCGGCCCGTTGCTTCGGCAGCGGCGCCCACACCCCGGCCATGATCACGTGGGTGTGCGGTGCGGCCGCGAACACGCGGTCCAGCAGCCGGTCCAGGCTCGCCGCCGTCGCCCGCGCGCTCGCGTCCTGCAACAGGTCGTTGGTCCCGGCGTGCAGCAGCACGACGTCCGGCTGCGCGGCCAGCACCCAGCCGCCCGTCATCGGCACCATCCGGGCCGCCGTCCAGCCGGAGCGGCCCTCGTGGTCGGTGTCGGGCAGCGCGTCAGGCCCGGAGCTGCGGGAGCCGACGTAGTCGATGCGGACGCCGTCGGCGGCCAGGCGCTGCCACAGCGGGAGGCGGTAACCGGCCGTCGCCGGGCTCCCCACCCCGACCGTCGACGACGCGCCCAGCGGCATCACCCGCACCACCCCGGGATCGTCGACGGCGGCGGGCACCTCGGCGTCCTCCGGCCGGTCCGCCGCGGGCAGCGCCGACAGCGCGACCGCGGCCACCGTCGCCACGACCCCGGTGAGGATGCGGCGGGAGGGCCTCACGGCGGACTCAGACCGCGCCGAACTGGCGGTCCCCGGCGTCGCCGAGGCCGGGGACGATGAACGCGGAGTCGTTGAGCCGCTCGTCGATGCTGGCGGTCACCATCCGGACCGGCAGCCCGGACGCGCGCAGCCGCTCCACGCCCTCCGGCGCGGACAGCGCGCAGAGGACCGTCACGTCGTCGGCGCCGCGGCGGGTCAGCAGCTCCACGGTGTGCACCATCGAGCCGCCGGTGGCCAGCATCGGGTCGAGCACGAACACCGGCCGCCCGACGAGGCTGTCGGGCAGCGACTCCATGTAGGGCACCGGCTGGTGGGTCGTCTCGTCGCGGGCCATGCCGACGAAGCCCATCTGCGAGTCCGGGATCAGGTTCAGCGCGGCCTCGGCCATCCCCAGCCCGGCCCGCAGCACGGGGACGAGCACCGGCGGGACGGCGAGCCGGTGGCCGACCGTGCGCGAGACCGGGGTGTGGATCCGGTCCTCGGCCAGCGGCGCCGAGCGGGTGGCCTCGTAGACCAGCATCAGGGTGAGCTCGCGCAACGCCGCCCGGAAGGTCGCGTTGTCGGTGCGGGCGTCCCGCATGGTGCTGAGCCGGGCCCGCGCGAGCGGGTGGTCGACGACGATCGTGTCCACGGCCGCACACCCTACGGCGGCCGGGCCGCGCGGAGATCCCCCGTGAGGAGGCGCCCGGCCCACCGATCCGGTGCCGTCGCCCCGCCGGGCCGTGGGACCCGACGGCCGGACGCGCTCCGTGTCCTGCGACGATGCCGTCCCGTGACCGGACGGACACCGGGACGTCATCCCCGGACGTTGACACGGATGCGTGTCACGGTTCACGAAGCGTGAGAAGCACGCGCTCACCGACGAGTGACGCCGGGACCGGCCGGATGCATCTCCTCGTCCTCCCGGGTGAGGCCGCGGACACCCTCGCAGACCTTGCGTGACAGCCGATCCCGGAGCGGAACCGTGATCACCAACGGTTGCCGGTCGGACACGGCCGGTTCCCCGGATCGCGTGATCGACCGCGTGGAGTGCCACGATCAGCACGCGCGGTCGCCGATCTCGCGATTCACCTGACCCGAACGGGTGGTATGGCCGAAACGGTGTCACATCGAGGGCACCGCCGACGCTGTACTAGACGACAAGGAGGTGATCCGATGCCGGAGAACACGACTTCCGAGGAGCAGACGTTGATCGCTGCTGCGGAAAAGCTCACGCAGTGCGACGGATACGTTGTTCTGGCGGTGGACCCGCAGACCGGGGAGGTGGACGCGCACGGCCCGTTCGACGGGATGACGGCGACCGTCAAGGCCGACCAGCTGCGACGCGACTTCGACCGGGGTGGACTCGAGGACGTGTCCATCGGAGTGGTCCGACTGCACTCCCAGGCCTGACCCCGCACGACCGTGATCCGCCGGGCCGGCGACACCCGAGGTGGTGGGACCGGCCGGCGGCAGGACGCGACGATAGGCTCGCCCCGTGGCAAGCGACATCGTCCCGATCCGGCTCGCTCTCACCCGGGGCGACGTGGTCACCCTGTGGGCTCCCCCCTGGCGCGAGGACGGCGAGGAGTGGGAAGCCTTCCTCGGCGACGACGAGCACGTGTTCGTCTTCGACGAGGTGGCCGGTCTCGCCGCGTTCGTGCGGACCGCACCCGAGCACGACCTGACCGACCACCCCGCGTGGTCCGCGGTCCCCGGGCTCGCGGTGGCCGAGCTGACCCCCGACGCCGTCCACCGGTACGACCTGGTCGGTCTGCCGGAGCTGGCCGCCGCCGACCCGGACGCGCTGACCGTGCAGGAGCTGCACGAGACCGTCTCGATCGTCCGGTCGCTGGCCGACGTCTGCGACCTCTCCGCCGTGATCGCCGCGCTCGACGGCGAGCCCACGTTCGCGCTGCTGCGCGAGGGCGAGCAGGCCTTCGCCGGACGTGACGGCGCCAAGCGCTGGACCGCGCTGTCCGAGGCGATCGCGACGCACTGGGACGGGATCGTCGACACCGTCGACGACCTCGTCGCCACACCGGACCTCGACGCCGGGGCGCTGGACAAGGCGCGCGCCGAGGAACAGGAGCTGCGCGACCGTCTCGCCGAACAGCCCCTCGACGACGACGAGGCCCTCGAGGCCGCCGCGCTCGCCGCGGGCACCGAGGACGCCGACACCTCCGCGGAGGAGCCGACCGGCTTCTGGGCCGAGGTCGGCATCGACCCGATCCGCATCGAGGTCGGCGACCGCTCCGTGGTCAGCCTGCGCTGCTACCTCGACGACAAGCCGGTCTTCCTCGGCTCCGACGGCCGGATCGACGTGTTCGGCTCCGAGCGTGCGCTGTTCCGGGCGCTGGCCGACCGGGAGCACCCCGCCGTCGCCGGGACCGACCTGACCGCGGCCGTCACCTTCGCCGAGGTGCTCGACGCGGCCGCCGTCGGCGAGCTCGACGGCGGCGTCGAGGACATGAACACCTACGTGCTGACCGGGATCGGCCCCGACCTCGCCGAGGGCGTGCTCGACCTGGACCCGGTCCAGCTCGACCTGGCCTCGGAGCTGCTGACCGACGTCGGCGAGTGGGCCGGGGACCCCGAGCCCGCCGAGGTCCTCGCCGAGTCCAACAGCCTCGGCTGGCTCGTGTCGTTCGTCGTGCGGCCGGACCCGACGCGGATGGCGCCCAGCCCGCCGTTCACCCAGGAGGCGCAGTCCTGGGGCGAGCTCGTCGCCGGGCTCGAGGCCCGGCTGCGGGAGCACTAGCCCGATCGGCCCCGCAAGGGGCCTGCCCAGGGCCGGAAGAACCGGAGCGCCGGGGCGTTCCGGGATGTCCCAGCTCTGACATTCGATCGGATATTGTCAGCGTCGGGGACTTATGATTCGCTTATGTCGTCAGCAGTCATCTCGACAAGGTGGTCGACGGCATGCGCGTTCCCGATCAGGTCCGCACCCGAGCCCAGGCGGCGATCCCGATGCGCCGCCAGATCCAGGCGCTGCATCTGATGCAGCGGGCCAGGAGGCTGGTGGTCGGTGACGGGCAACCACGCTTCAGCGAGTCCGGCATCGCGGAGGTGTCCGACCTCGACCTGACCGAGATCGACGTCAGCAACCCGTTCCTGTGGCGTCAGCAGCAGTGGCTGCCCTACTTCCGTCGGCTGCGCGACGAGGCGCCCGTGCACTTCCGGGCCGACAGCGCGTTCGGGCCGTTCTGGTCGGTCACCCGGTACGACGACATCGTGCGGGTCGACAAGGACTTCGAGACCTTCTCCGCGGAACCGCAGATCGTCCTCGGTTCGCCGCCGGACGGTCTCGACATCGAGATGTTCATCGCGATGGACCCGCCGCGCCACGACCAGCAGCGCGCAGCCGTGCAGGGTGTCGTGGCTCCGAAGAACCTCGAGGAGATGGAGGGCCTGATCCGTTCGCGTGTGCGGGAGGTCCTCGACGGGTTGCCGGTGGGAGAGCCGTTCGACTGGGTCGACCGGGTCAGCGTGGAGCTGACCTCGCGGATGCTGGCCACCCTGCTCGACTTCCCGTACGACCAGCGCCGCAAGCTGGTGCAGTGGACGGATCTGGTGGCGACGAGCGCGTCGGCGACCGGCGGCTCCAACGACACCGACGAGATCTACCGCGGTGCCGCGGAGATGGCACGCGCCTTCAGCGAGCTGTGGCACGAGAAGGCGGCTCGTCTCGCCGACGGTGACGAGCCGGGTTACGACCTCATCACCCTCATGCAGCTCTCCGAGGACACCAAGGACCTGATCCATCGTCCGATGGAGTTCCTGGGCAACCTGGTACTGCTCGTGGTGGGCGGCAACGACACCACCCGGAACTCGATGACCGGTGGCGTGCTGGCCCTCAACCAGTTCCCCGAGCAGTTCGACCGGCTGCGGGCCGATCCGTCGCTCGTGCCGAAGCTGGTCCACGAGATCCTGCGGTGGCAGACACCGCTGGCCTACATGCGCCGGGTCGCCACGCGCGACACCGTCCTGAACGGCCAGTTCATCCGCAAGGGCGACAAGGTCGTCATGTGGTACGCCTCGGCGAACCGGGACGAGCGGACGTTCGAGGACCCGGACTCGTTCCTCATCGACAGGCGGAACGCACGGCACCACCTTGCGTTCGGTATCGGTCCGCACCGCTGCATGGGCAGCCGGCTCGCCGAGTTGCAGTTGCGCATCCTCTGGGAGGAGCTGCTCGCACGCTTCGACGACATCGAGGTCCTCGCCGAACCGACCCGGGTGCAGTCGAACTTCGTGCGCGGCTACAGCTCGATGATGGTGCGGCTGACGCCTGCGGGTGGAGAGCGGCCCGGCGACGGCCCGTACCGCTCGGCCCTGGCCGCCGAGCGGGGGGCGGCCCCGGCTGCGGCGTCGTCCGCCTCGCCCGTCTCCGAGCCCACCCCCACCGCGACGCCGACGTCGTCGTCCCGGGTCGGGCGGGCCACCCCGCGCGGCGCCGGCCTCCTGGACCTGCAGGTCGCGTCGCGCCGCGAGGTGGCCGAAGGGGTCGTCGAGCTGACCCTCACCGACCCCACGGGCGCCGCCTTGCCGGCCTGGGCGCCCGGTGCCCACATCGACGTGGTCCTGAACCGCGGGCTGACACGGCAGTACTCCTTGTGCGGCGACCCAGCGCCGGGCTCCCCCTGGAGGGTGGCGGTGCTGCGCGAACCGCGGAGTCGCGGAGGGTCGGCGTACGTGCACGACACGCTGGATGTGGGGCACACGCTGCGTGTCCGAGGTCCCCGCAACCACTTCGCCCTCGAACCGTCACCTCGCTACCAGTTCATCGCCGGCGGCATCGGCATCACCCCCATCCGCGCCATGGTCGAGTCCGCCCGGTCCGACGGCGCCGACTGGCACCTGTTGTACGGCGGCCGGTCCCGGACGTCGATGGCCTTCCTCGACGAGCTCGACGACGACGAGCGGGTGACCGTGTGGCCCCAGGACGAGCGCGGCCTGCTCGACCTCGACTCCGTCCTGGGCACCCCGCGGACCGACACCCTCGTCTACTGCTGCGGCCCGGGCGCACTCCTCGACGCGGTCGAGGGCAGGTGCGGTACCTGGCCCCGGGACAGCCTGCATCTCGAACGGTTCGTGGCCGCGGTGGCCGACCCGACCACGGGAGGGCTGGACACGTTCGAGGTCGAATGCGCCGCCTCGGGGGTCACCGTGGACGTCGCTCGAGGCATGTCGGTCTTCGACGCGCTGGAGCAGGCCGGTGTGGCCGTGATGGGCTCCTGCATGGAGGGCATCTGCGGCACCTGCGAGGCCGACGTCGTCGAGGGCACCCCCGATCACCGCGACGCGGTGCTCTCGCGGGCCGAGCGGGAGCGGGGTGAGGTCATGATGACGTGCGTGTCACGCGCGCTGACCCGGCGACTGGTCCTGGACCTCTGAGACGGCTGCCGTCGGGGGGCCGGGACTCAGGCGAATCCGCGCACCACGTGCCTGACCCGGTCCACGGCCTGGTCGACCTCCACGGTCGGTTGCAGCAGATGGCTGAGGACGAGCCGGACCACGGTGTCGACCATGGCCTCGGGGGCGGCCGCACCGAGCTGGGCGCCGAGGGCCTGCACGGCGTTGCCGAGCACGACGTCCGGATGCACGGCGACCAGCTCCAGGAGACCGTGGTCGTGGCCGGGACGCAGG
Organism: Pseudonocardia sp. McavD-2-B; assembly: GCF_024124365.1. Lineage (NCBI taxonomy): Bacteria > Bacillati > Actinomycetota > Actinomycetes > Pseudonocardiales > Pseudonocardiaceae > Pseudonocardia > Pseudonocardia sp. McavD-2-B. Next base: position 5,460 of record NZ_JAMXSG010000155.1, on the reverse strand, counting down.
ACCGCGGCGAGGACCGCGTTCTCCCGACCGTGGTCGAGTGCGTGGCGCGCCGCCGCGGCGATCCCGTCCTCCAGCGAGTCGGGATGGGCCGCCACTCCCTCCTGCACCCGCGCCAGGAACCGTTCGACCTCACGGTCCACCACGGCGCGGCCGAGTTCGGCCTTGGTACCGACCTCCTTGTGCAGGCTCTGCCGCGGCACTCCGGAGCGCTGGGCGACCTTGGTGATGCTGAGCCGGTCCCAGCCCTCCTCGGTGATCAGCTCGACCGAGGCGTCCAGCACCCTCTCGAGCCGCAACGCGCGCAGTTCGGTGTAGAAGGCAGGAGCACTCATGCGACGAGCGTAGGACAGCAGTGACACGCGGCTCTGCGCCCTCGCGTCGGCCCGGACACCGGTGCGGGGACCGCCGGGCCCACCACGGTCGTGTCGATCGGGACGAGCAGCGTCGGCAGGGCCGGCACGACTAGCGTGACAGGGCTTCGTACCCGGGCTTGATGACGTCCTCGATGAGCGCCAGGCGCTCGTCGAACCCGATGAACGCCGACTTCATCGCATTGACGGTGAACCAGCGCAGGGTGTCCCAGCCGTAGCCGAAGGTCTCGGCCAGGTCGTACATCTCGCTGGTCATGGTGCAGCCGGACATCAGCCGGTTGTCGGTGTTGACCGTGACCCGGAACCGCAGGTCGGTGAGCAGCCCGATGGGATGCTCGGCCAGCGACGACGCGGCGCCGGTGTGCACGTTCGAGGTCGGGCACATCTCCAGCGGGATACGGCTGTCGCGGACCCAGGCGGCGAGGCGGCCCAGGTGCGGGCCGTCGTCGGTGACGGTGATGTCGTCGACGATCCGGACGCCGTGTCCGAGCCGGTCGGCGCCGCACCACTGCACGGCCTCCCAGATCGACGGCAGCCCGAACGCCTCACCGGCGTGGATGGTGACGTGGGCGTTCTGCTGACGGACGTACTCGAACGCGTCGAGGTGGCGGGTGGGCGGGAACCCCTTCTCGGCGCCGGCGATGTCGAACCCGACCACGCCGGAGTCGCGGTGGCGCACGGCCAGCTCGGCGATCTCCCGGGACCGGGCGGCGTGCCGCATCGCGGTGAGCAGGGTCCCGACCCGGACGGTGTTCCCGGCCGCCGCGGCGCGGGCGGTGCCGATCCGGAACCCGTCGAGGACGGCCGCGATGACGGCGTCGAGGTCCAGACCGCCCTCGACGTGCAGCTCGGGGGCGAAACGCACCTCGGCGTAGACGACACCGTCGGCGGCCAGGTCCTCGGCGGCCTCGGCCGCGACCCGGGTCAGCGCCTCCCGGGTCTGCAGCACGGCGACGGTGTGCCCGAAGGTCTCGAGGTAGCGGACCAGCGAGCCGGAGTGGGCGGCACCGAGGAACCAGGCCGCGAGCTCGCCGGGGTCGGTGGTGGGGAGCTTGTCGTAGCCGTACTCGCGGGCCAGGTCGACGACGGTCCCGACCCGCAGGCCGCCGTCGAGGTGGTCGTGCAGGAGCACCTTGGGGGCGCGGCGGACGGTGTCGCGGGTGACCGGGACGGGAGCGGTGGGATCTGCCACCCGGGCACGGTACCGAGCGGCGTGGCGCGCGACGACCGGCGCCCGGACCTGCCATGATCGACCCGATCCGGGCGCGGAGACATGCCCCGGACGGCCGAGCGCAACACCGTCCGTCGACCCTCGTACGGCGGTCGCTACCCTCTGGGCACTCCCCACTTGGCTCAGAGGAAGCGCAGCAGGTGCCATGAGCGACACTTCGAACCTCTCGTTCGACCGGATGCGCGGCATGCTCATGCGAGCGGCCGAGATCCGTGACAGCGAACAGCAGCAGATCTTCGACTCCCTCGACGAGATCCACGCCCGGCTGGCGGCCCTGGACGCCATCGGCACCGTGCGCAAGAAGCTCACCGAACTCCCCGACCGGACCGAGCTGAACGTCCTGGCCGAGCGCCTCGACGAGACCGTGTCCAAGCTGGACAACACCGAGATCGTGCTCGGCGCGATCACCCGGGCCATCGAGTCCCTGCCGGACAAGCTGGCCAAGCCGATCGCTCAGCTCGACGGGCGGCTCGACGGCATGGGCGGGCGCCTCGAGGGCGTCTCGGGCCGGATGGACGGCCTGGACGACCGCCTGGGCGGCCTGCACAAGCGCCTCGACGACCTCGACAACCGCCTCGACCGGCACGAGATGCGGCTCGACGCGATGCCGAACGCCGTCGCCTCCCCGATCAAGGAGCGGGTCGACGGCGTCGAGCGTCAGGTGCGCGAGCAGCTCGACGCGGCCGTGCACTCCTTCGAGGAGACCGGCGAGGGCCTGCGCAATCTGCTGGGCGACACCTCGGTGGGCCTGCACCGCCGCCTGGAGGACCTGGCCCAGCGCCCGGCCGTCGACCCGGCCCCGGCGTTCGACGCCCTCACCGAGCGGCTGGAGGCCCTCTCCGCCCGTCTGGAGGAGGTCGGCACCCGGCTCGACTCGGTCGAGTCCGGTCTCGACGGCAAGCTGACCGACCTGGACGGGTCGGTCAAGGAGCGGGTCGGCAAGCTCGGCGGGTCCCTGAAGGACCGCCTCGGCGAGCTCGACGGCTCGGTCACCGAGCGGCTGTCGTCGCTGTCGGAGGCCGTGGACGGCCGGTTCGACGCGCTCGGCGAGAGCGTCGACGGGAAGCTCGACAAGCTGACCGGCGACGTCGACGGCCGCCTCGACAAGCTGACCGGGGAGGTCGACACCCGCCTCGAGAAGCTCGCCGGCGACGTGGACAAGCTCTCGACGGGCGTCGACGACCGGCTCGCCGGCCTCGACACCGTGCTGCGCGACCGTCCGGACACCGGCTCGGTCAGCGACCTGGTCACCAAGGCCAACGCCGAGTCCGAGCGCCGCAACGCCAGCCAGCTCGACGAGGCCATGGCGACGTTCGCGGAGCTGATCATGGGCCGGGGTGGGCAGTACGCCCAGCAGGCCCCGCCGCCCCCGCCCCGCCCGGCCCAGCGCCGCGGGCGGGCCAAGGTCGCGGTGAAGAGCCAGAACGGTGCCTCCGCCGCCGACCTGGTCGGCGACGACCCGGACGACTGAGCCGCCGGTTCTCCTGACGGACGCCGCGCCCCGCACGCCGGGGGCGCGGCGTTCGTGCGTTCCGGGCCCGTGCACCGGCCGGTGACAACCGGCCGCGACGGTCCCATCGTCTCCGCACCGCTGCCGGTGGACGGAGGTCGTCGTGGATCCTGCCCTCAGCTCCGCCCCAACCGCGCCCCGCACGCCCCGGCGGGGGTGCCCCCAGGGGAACTCTCGTAGCGCTCTAAGCCACGAAGGTTCCCCTGGGGGCACCCCGCGGGGGGGCGACGCAGGAGGGTCAGCGGCGGGCGAGGCGGCGGAAGACGGCGTCGAGCTCGGACACCTTCAGCACCCGCATCCCGGCGACGGCCAGCGGCAGCGCGATCAGCGCGCCACCGACCAGCAGGGTCCAGGCGCGAGCCACGTCCGGCCAGTCCGCCAGCACCGGGCCCAGCAGCCGGGTGAGACCCCAGGCGACGGCGGCGGCGACCGCGGAGGCGGACGCGACCTTGGCCAGGCACACCAGGACCTCGCCGGAGCGGGCCCGCCCGAGGCGGCGGCGCAGCAGCCACTGCCCGAGCACCGCGCCCCCGACGAACGAGACCCCGTTCGCCGCGGCGAGGCCGAGCACGACCTGCTCCGGCGGGAGCAGCAGCGGGCACGCCAGCAACAGCGGGATCTTGACCCCCACCATGCCGACCTGGATCAGCGTCGGGGTGCGGGAGTCGGTCATCGCGTAGAACACGCGCATCTGCAGCATCGTGACCGCGTAGGGCAGCAGCCCGAACGCCGACCAGGCGACGGCCTGACCGAGGCGCTCGGCCCCGGTCCCGCTGCCCGCCCCGACGGAGAACAGCGCGGTGCCCAGGGACGGGCCGAACGCCGTCATGACGGCCGCGATCGGGACGAGCCCGACGGTGGACAGGCGCGCGCCGAGCGAGAGGTCGGTGACGACCTGGTCGACGTCGCCCTTGGCCGCGGCGCGGCTCATCCGCGGCATCAGTGCGGTCAGCAGCGACACCCCGAGCACCCCGTACGGGACCTGGAGCAGCAGCCACGCGTTCATGTAGGTCGCGACCGACCCCTCGGACGCCGACGCGGCGACCCGGGTGGTGACGATGTAGCCGGCCTGCCCGACCAGCACGTAGGCCACGATCCACAGCGCCATCCCGCCGGCCAGCGACAGCCGCGGGTCCCAGCCCCACACCGGGCGGTAGCGGAACCCGATGCTGCGCATGAACGGGATGAGCACCAGTGCCTGGACGACGATGCCGAGCGTCGTCCCGACACCCAGCACCAGCAGCTTCGGGTCACCCATCCGGACCGGGTCGACGGAGATCTCCCCCGGCACGAGCACGTAGACGACGAGCACACCCAGCAGGACCAGGTTGTTGAGCACCGGCGCCCAGGCGAACGGCCCGAACACCTGTTTCGAGTTCAGGACCGCGCCGAGCAGCGCGCCGATGCCGTAGAAGAAGATCTGCGGCAGCAGCAGCCAGGCGAACGCCGTGGCCAGGGCCGGGTTGGCCTGCCCGGTGTCCCCCGAACCGAGGTAGAGCCTCGTCAGCAGCGGGGCGGCGGCCATCGCGATCAGGGTCGCGACCAGCAACGCGGCCCCGACGACGGTGAGCAGACGCCGGGTGAAGCGTTCGCCGCCGTCGGCGTCCTCGGCCTGGGCGCGGACCAGCACCGGGATCATCACGCTGGTCAGGACCCCGCCGAGCAGCAGCTCGTAGACGATGTTCGGCAGCGTGTTCGAGATCGTGTAGGAGTCGTTGACGACCGCGAAGCCCAGCACCGCGACCAGCGCGAGGTTCCGGACGAAGCCGGTGAGCCTGCTGACCAGGCTGGCGATCGCGATCATGCCGGAGGAGCGGACGAGCGAGCCGGTGTGCTCCGCGCCGCCGGACGGTGTGGTCCCGGCGGGGTCGTCCCCGGACGTCCCCGGGGCCGGTGCTCCGCCGTCCCCGGGCGTCTCCCCCGCCGGCGCGGTGCCGTGCGAGGGCGTCCCCGGACCCGCGGCGGCGCCGTCCGGGCGCGCCGGGGGTGTGGGACGGCCGGGCGACGCGCCGGCCACCGGTCCCAGCGGGGTGGTCGGCTCCCCCGGGTCGGGGATCCGGCCGGGCCCGAGCGGACGGGTCACCTCGGCGGCCCCCTCCGGGGGCGTCCGCGGGGTCCGCCGGGGGTCGGGGCCCATCACCGGTCGGGGCAGCAGCTGGTGCCGCACCACCGCGGGGTGGGGCGCCCGCTCCGCCGCTCGTCGGTCCTCACGCATCGTCGTCCATCGTGCCGGATCGGAATCGTCGTGCCGACGCCCGCCCGGCACCGCGCCGTCACCCACCGGTGGGCGCACCGGCCCGGCGTCACGGCGCAGCGGCGGGCGTGTCACGGATCCGCCCGTCCCGGCG
>NZ_JAMXSG010000154.1:0-13834 GCF_024124365.1 Pseudonocardia sp. McavD-2-B | reverse complement strand
GGACCGGTGGTGCCGGGTGCCGCCGGTGCGGTGACGGCGGCGGCGTGCCGGATCCCGGCGCGGATCGACGCCCCGGACCCGGCGATCGCCGAGCGCGCGGTGCGCGAGGCGGTCGCCGGCGGGGCCCGGCTCGTCGTCCTGCCGGAGCTCACCGTCTGCGGGTACGCCTTCGCCGACGCCGTGGAGGCGCGGTCCGCCGCCGAACCCGCCGACGGTCCCACCGTCGCCCGCTTCGCGGCCCTGTCGGCGGAGCTGCGCTGCGTCGTCGTCGCCGGGTTCGTCGAGCTCGGGGCCGACGGCCGCGTGTACAACAGCGCCGCCGTCGTCGAGAACGGGGTGCGCCGCGCGGTCTACCGCAAGGCGCACCTCTGGGACCGGGAGAAGGAGCTGTTCACCCCCGGCCAGGCGCCACCTCCGGTGGTCGCGACCGCGGCCGGCCGGATCGCCCCGATGGTCTGCTACGACCTGGAGTTCCCCGAGTGGGTGCGCCGGGTCGCGCAGGGCGGCGCCGAGATCGTCGCCGCCCCGGTGAACTGGCCGTGGCGCCCGACCCCCACCGGGCAGGACCCGCTGGAAGTCGCCAAGGTCCGGGCCGTCGCCGGGGCCTACCGGGTGCACATCGTGGTCGCGGACCGCTGCGGCACCGAGCGCGGGGTCGCCTGGTTCGGCGCGCCGGTGATCGCCGACGCCGACGGGAACCTGCTCGCCGGCCCCGGCGGTCCGCCGCCGGGGGAGCCCGGCGTGCTGCTGGCCACGCTCGACCCGGCCGCCGCCCGCGACAAGCGCCTCACCCCGCACAACCACGTCCTGCACGACCGCAGGCCCGAGCTCTACCGCGAGACCGACACCGACTCCGACACCGAAGGAGCACCACCATGGCCGGCGTGACCTACGACGCGGTGACCCGCCGCTATCCGGGGTCCCCCCGGGCCGCGGTGGACGCACTCGACCTCGAGATCGCCGACGGCGAGTTCCTCGTCCTGGTCGGGCCGTCCGGCTGCGGCAAGACCACCTCGCTGCGGATGCTCGCGGGGCTCGAGGGCGTCGACGACGGCCACATCCGCATCGGCGATCGCGACGTCACCGGTGTCGCGCCCAAGGAACGCGACATCGCGATGGTGTTCCAGAACTATGCGCTCTACCCGCACATGACCGTCGCCGACAACATGGGCTTCGCGCTCAAGATGGCAGGCGTCCCGAAAGCCGAGATCACCGGCCGGGTCGCCGAGGCCGCCCGGATCCTCGATCTCGAGCAGTACCTCGGGCGACGCCCGAAGGCGCTGTCGGGCGGGCAGCGCCAGCGGGTCGCGATGGGGCGCGCGATCGTCCGCCAGCCGCAGGTCTTCCTGATGGACGAGCCCCTGTCCAACCTCGACGCCAAGCTGCGGGTGCAGACCCGCACCCAGATCGCGTCGCTGCAGCGCCGGCTCGGCGTCACCACCGTCTACGTCACCCACGACCAGGTCGAGGCCATGACGATGGGGGACCGGGTCGCCGTGCTCCGCGACGGCGTGCTGCAGCAGTGCGCCGCCCCCGGCGAGCTCTACCAGCGGCCCGCGAACGCCTTCGTCGCCGGCTTCATCGGCTCGCCGGCGATGAACCTGCTGAGCCTGCCGGTGACCGCCGACGGCCTCCGGCTGGGCGGCGTCGACGTCGCCGTGCCGCGCGGGGCGGGGGACGCGGTCACCCTCGGGGTCCGCCCCGAGGACCTGCACCTCGCCGACGACGGCATCCCGCTGGAGATCGACCTGGTCGAGGAGCTCGGCGCGGACGCCTACGTCTACGGGCGCACCCGCGTCGACGGCGTCGAACACCCGATGGTCGCCCGGGTGGACGGGCGGAGGCCGCCGGCGCGGGGGGCGGGTGTGCACCTCGCGCCGGACCCGGAACGCGTCCACCTGTTCGGGGCGGGCGGGCGCCGGCTGGACTGAGAGTGCCCGGTCTCAGGCCGGGCGGGCGCCGACCGTCGTGCTGAGCCCCCGCCCCGCCTCGACGACGGCGGCGGCGCGCTGCTCCCCCTCGGCACCGGTGAAGTCCTCGCTCCGACCGCCCAGGCTGACGGTGGCCACGAGTGCGCCGTCGACGCCGAGGACCGGCGCCGCGACCGCGGACACCCCCCCGAGGTAGTCGTCGCGGCTGATCGCGACGCCGGTGGCCCGTACCTCGTCGAGGTGGGCGACCAGCCCGGACGGGTCGGTGTGGGTGGAGTCGGTGAACGCGGGCAGCTCGTGGGCCAGCAGCCGCTCGCGGACGGCGGGGTCGAACGCCGCCATGACCACCGGCGCCGCCGCGGCATGGAACGGCAGCACGGTGCCGATCCCGATGCCGGCCACGACGAGCGGCTTGCCGCCCTCGACCCGGTCGATGCAGACCGCTCCGGCGTCGGCCGGGACCATCAGGAACGCGGTGTCGCCGAAGCGCGCCGCCAGGTCCTCCAGCACGGGCCGCGCCTCGGTGCGCAGATCGAACTCCGCCAGCGCCGCGGCTCCGACCGCGAACACCGGCATCCGGATCCGGTAGGCGCCCACGGCATCGCGGTGCACCCACCCCGCCTCGACGAACGAGGTCATCAGCCGGTGCACGGTCGGCTTGTTCAGTCCGCTCGCCGCGGTCAGCTCGGCGAGGGTGATCACCGGCCGGTCGGCTCCGAAGTGCTCGAGCAGCCGGCACGCGCGCAGCACCGACCCCACGGTCTCCCGACTCGTCGTCTCCGGGCCCTCGGCAGGGGCGCCACCGCCCACGGTCACCTCATTCGTCGCGTCCTACCGGCGTCAGGGTAGTGACCGCCGCTCCGGCATGTCTTGACACAACTCGCCTCGAGGCACATTCTCGAAACGCGTATCGCATCACGATACACAGAGAGGTGTTCAGTGGATCTGCGCGAGATGATCTCGACAGGACTCGTCCGGGCCCCGGGGGTCTGGGACGGGCTGACCGCCCGGCTGGCGGAGCAGGCCGGGTTCCCCGCGCTGTGCGCGTCCGGCTTCGCCATCTCGGCGGCGCTCGGCTACCCCGACGCCGAGCTCTACACGATGTCGGAGAACCTGCAGGCCGTCCGTACCGTGCGTGAGGCCAGCCGACTGCCCGTGGTCGCCGACATCGACACCGGCTACGGCAACGCCATCAATGCGGCCCGCACCGCGCGCCGGTTCGCCGACGCCGGGGTGGCCGCGGTGTTCATGGAGGACCAGCGCTCACCGAAGCGGTGTCCGCTCATCCCGGGAGCCGAGGTCGAGCTCGTGGACCTCGCCGAGGCGGAAGGCAAGGTCCGGGCGGTGCGCGACGCGGCCGGCGACATGATCGTCATCGCGCGCACCGACGCGAAGGGGGACGAGGCGCTGCGCCGCGCCGAGTCCTACGTCCGGGCCGGTGCGGACATGATCATGCCCGTCACCCGGACGTTCTCCACGGTCGAGGAGTGGGCCCGCTGCCGGGAGGTCGCGGGCGTCCCGCTCATCGCGACCCTGACCGCGTCGGCGTGGACCGAGCGGGAGTTCACCCCCGAGGTCATGGAGCAGATCGGCGTCAGGCTCGCCCTGCTGCCGACCCAGGTGCTGATGGCCGTCACCGGCGCGGCACGGCACTGCCTGCGGCGCCTGGCCGAGGGGGAGGCGCCGGCGGCCGTGAGCGCCGACGGGCTGGCCCACCACGACTTCGTCGACCTGATCGGGATGGACGAGATCGAGCGCCAGCAGCACGCCTACCTGCCCGCGGCGGTGGTGTGACGATGGGCGCGACGATGGCGGAGAAGATCCTGGCCCGCGCGGCGGGCGTGGAGCACGTGCGGGCCGGGGAGAACCTCCCGGTCCGGCCCGACCACATGATCGCCTACGACTTCCCGGGCTACACCGACGTCATGTTCCGACAGATGCACGACGACTTCGGGATCCGTGAGCTGGCCGACCCCGGGCGCTACGTCGTGTTCATCGACCACATGCTCACCCGCGGCGACGCCCGTGAGGAGGAGGTTCACCAGGTCACCCGTGACTGGTGCGCCTTCTACGGGATCACCCTGCACGAGGCCCGCGGCATCGGTCACCAGGTGATGGCCGAGCTCGGCTACGCCCGGCCCGGCAACTTCCTGGTGCATTTCGACGGGCACGTCTCCGGCGCCGGCGCGTTCGGCGCGCTCGGCTGGGGGGTGCGCCGCGACCTGCTCGAGGCCTGGGTCACCGGCGAGATCTTCCTGGACGTGCCGGCCAGCACCCGGTTCGAGCTGACGGGGGAGTTCCGGCCCGGGGTGGACAGCCGCGACCTCGTGCACCGCATCATCGGCGACCACGGCGCCGACGGGTGCGCGCACCAGGTGATGGAGTTCGGCGGGCCCGGGGCGCGGGCGATGGCGATCGACCACCGGCAGGGCCTGTGCGGGATGGCGATGTTCACCGGGGCGGTCTCCGCGGTGTTCGAGCCGGACAGCACCGCGCTCGAGTACGCCCGCCGGGTGGCAGGCGACGGGTTCGTCCCGCAGCACCCGGACCCCGACGCCGACTACCGTGCCGTCCACCACTACGACCTCGCCTCGATCGTCCCGCAGGTCGTCCTGCCGGGGTCGGCCCGCTCGGCGAACACCCGCGACGCCGCCGACCTCGACGGCACCGCCGTGACACGGGCGTTCATCGGGTCCTGCGCGTCCGGGCGGATCGAGGACATCCGCGCGGCCGCGCTGGTGCTCGACGGCCGCAGCGTCGCGCCCGGGGTGGAGCTGAACGTCGTCCCGACCTCGGACGCCGTGCACCGGCAGGCCGAGCAGGAGGGGCTGCTCGACGTGCTGCGCGCGGCCGGCGCGCACATCGCGCGGTCCAGCTGCGACTTCTGTTTCGGCTACCAGAAGCCGCTGCAGCCCGAGGAGAACTGCATCTCCACCGGGGTGCTGAACATCTCGGGCCGGATGGGCAGCACCGGCGCCAACATCTACATGGGCTCCGCCTCGACGGTGGCCGCCAGCGCCGTGGCCGGGACGATCGTCCCCGCACCGGAGGTGACCGGCCGGTGAGCGCCGCCCGCGAGTATCCGCCGCCGCCCGACGTGATCACCGGCCGGGTCGCCTGGGTGTTCGGCGACGACTTCGACATCGACCTCGTCGTCGGCGTCGAGAACATCAAGTCCTACGACGCGGACTTCCTGCGCGGCGTCGTCATGCAGGCCTACGACCCCGGGTTCGCCGACCGCGTCCGGCCCGGCGACGTGATCGTGGGCGGACGGAACTTCGGCTACGGCCACCCGCACTACCCGCCGATGGTGGCGTTGCGCGACCTCGGGGTGGCCGCGGTGCTCGCCGAGTCCTTCTCCCCGGGGTTCTGGCGTGGGGAGACCCACAACGGCATGCCGCTGATCACCGTCCCCGGGATCGCCGGGGCCGTCGTGACCGGCGACGCCCTGCGTCTGGACTGGCGGACCGCCGCCGTGACCCTCGACGACGGCCGCACCCTGCGCGGCGTCCCGCCCAGCGACCGCGTCGTCCGGGTCGTCGAGGCCGGCGGCTCGCTGAAGCTGCTGCTGGCCGAACACTCCCGCACCTAACACCCGTTCCCCGCCGATCGACGCCGATCAGGAGCACACGTGTCCGAGACGACCTCGCCGCCCGGCACCGGGACCGGGGCCACCCCCGCCCCGACCTCCACCCTGTCCGCCCGCCGCGCCGCGATCGCCGGCGGCGTCGGGACGCTCATCGAGTACTACGACTTCAGCGTCTACGCCTTCCTCGCCGTCACCCTCGGACCGTTGTTCTTCCCGAGCGAGGAACCCGCCGTCTCGGTCCTCCTGACTCTGGCCGTGTTCGGGTCGGCCTACGTGATGCGTCCGCTCGGCGGCTGGTTCTTCGGCCGACTCGGTGATCGGCGCGGCCGTAAACACGCCCTGGTCGTCACGGTCGTGACGATGGGTGTGTTCTCCGGGCTGCTCGGCCTGCTCCCGGACTTCGCGACCGCCGGGGTGCTGGCCCCGGTGCTGCTGGTGCTGGTGCGGCTCGCCCAGGGGTTCTCCGCGGGCGGGGAGATCGGCGGGGCCGCCACCTACGTCGCGGAATCGGCGCCCCCGGGCAGGCGCGGGCTCTACGGCTCGCTCACGCCGATCGGGTCGACGCTGGGCTTCTCCGTGGCCGCCGCGGTCGTCGGGCTCGTCACCGCCGTCACCTCCGCCGAGCAGATGGCGGCCTGGGGCTGGCGGATCCCGTTCCTGATCGCCGTCCCGCTCGCCGCCGTCTGTCTCTGGGTGCGGGTCGCGCTCGAGGACACCGCCGAGTTCGAGGCGATGGCCGAGCAGCGTGAGGTCGTCCGCAGCCCGTTGCTCACCGTGGTCCGCGAGCGGCCGGGCGCGGTGCTGCGGGTCGTGGGCATCGCGATCGCCATGAACGGCACCGGCTACATCGGCCTGACGTACTTCAGCACCTATCTCATCCAGACCCAGGGCTTCGACAAGGAGGCGGTCTACTGGGCGTCGGCGATCGGCATCGCCCTGGCCTGCACGACCTACCCGCTCGCGGGCATGCTGACCGACCGGTTCGGACGACGGCCGGTGCTCCTGTCGGCCTACGCGCTGTACCTGGTGATCGCCTGGCCGGCCTTCGCGCTGCTCGGGGCCACGTCGAGCATCGTGGTGGTCACGCTGGTCTACGTCGTCTACATGGCGGTGAACGGCCTGGCCCAGGTCCCCGCGTTCCCGCAGTTCACCGAGCTGTTCCCGCGCCGGGTCCGCTACACCGGCGTCGCGCTGGGCTTCAACATCGGCACGATCCTCGCGGGCGGCACGGCGCCGTACGTGGCCGCGCAGCTCGTGCAGTCCACCGGCGACCCCATGTCCCCGGCGTTCTGGGTGCTGGGCGTGGCCGTGGTCGGCGTGGCGACGGTGCTGACGCTGCGGGAGACCGGCCGGGACCGGCTGCCGGTGTAGGACCGGCGAGGGCGGGGGTACCCGGCCCGGTGACCGATCGTTTCGACGGCTGGATCTCCGGCCTGGGCACCACCTCCGGCCGACGGATCGTCGTGGGCCACTGGCCGGACACCCCGCTGGGGCCGTTCACCGACGTGATGACCGAGTCCGCCGACGGGCACCGCACCCTGCTCGCCCCGAGCGAGGAGGTCGCCACGTTCGTCTCGGCCACCTACACCTTCGACGAGGTCCGGGTCGTCCCGGTGAACCACACCGTCGACGACGACCGGCGACGGGTCGTGGCGGGCCCGCTGGAGGTGAGCTGGCGGATCGGCGGCCGCCCGCTGCTCGGCAGGCTGCTCCGCGCGGTCCCGGGACCGCTCGCGGTGCACCCGTGGTGGCTGCGGGCGATCGACCCGATCGCCCGCCGGGTGATGCCCGGGGTGCGGACCGTCGGCACTGCGGGCAACGGCCGTCGCGAGTACTACGGGGCCCGTGACCTGCACCGGGTCCTCGCCGTCTCGGCCCGCTGGGACGACGGCGACTGCGGCGGGCTGGCCCCGGTCGTCCCGCCGGTCCGGTTCGGCTTCGGCTCGGCCCCCGCCACACCGTCGCACGTGCGGATCACCACCCTGGTCGAGCGCTCCTTGACGTGACCCGGTGGCGCCACCGATGGTGACTCACGACAACCGAAGACGGCGAGCGGAACCCCAGGAAGCCGGTGCGAGTCCGGCGCGGTCCCGCCACTGTGACCCCTCGCCCCGGCGAGGGGGAGCCAGACACTGCGCCCGTTCGCCGCGCCACCCCACCCGGGACGAGGATCCCGAGGAAGGTACGTCGATGACGCGCGCCCACACCGCCCCCGGAGCCGTCCGGTGATCCTGCTGCTGTCCACCTCGGACACCGATCTCCTCTCGGCCCGGTCCTCGGGCGCGGACTACCGCCTCGCGAACCCGAACCGGGTCACCCACGACGAGCTGGCTGAGATGGCCGACGCGGCCGACGTCGTCGTCGTCCGCGTCCTCGGCGGGTACCGCTACTTCGAGGAGGGGCTGGACCTGCTGCGGACCCGCGCGACGCCGCTGGTCTGCCTGGGCGGGGAGATGGCCCCGGACGCGGAGATGATGGAGCTGTCCTCGGTCCCCGCGGGCGTCGCGGCGGAGGCCCACACCTACCTCGCGCAGGGCGGCACGGACAACTTGGCGCAGCTGCACGCGTTCCTGTCCGACACCGTGCTGCTCACCGGCGAGGGGTTCGCGCCGCCGGTGGAGCTGCCCGAGTGGGGCGAGCTGTCCCTGCCCGACACGGAGGTCGACGGGCCGACGGTGGCGGTGCTGTTCTACCGCGCCCAGTTCCTGGCCGGGAACACCCGCTACATCGAGGCCCTCTGCGAGCAGATCGCGGCGACGGGCGCCCGCGCGCTGCCGATCTGGTGCGCGTCGCTGCGCCAGGCCCCGGCCGCGCTGCTGGAGCGGCTGCGCGAGGCCGACGCCATGGTCGTCACCGTGCTCGCCGCGGGCGGCACCAAGCCCGCAGGCGCGCAGGCCGGCGGCGAGGACGAGGAGTGGGACGTCACCGAGTTGGCCGCGCTCGACGTCCCGATCCTGCAGGGCCTGTGCCTGACCAGCTCCCGCGCCACCTGGGAGGCCAACGACGACGGGATGTCCCCGCTCGACGTCGCGACCCAGGTCGCCGTGCCGGAGTTCGACGGCCGGCTGATCACCGTCCCGTTCTCGTTCAAGGAGACCGACGCCGACGGCCTGTCGGTCTACGTCCCCGACGGCGAGCGGGCCGCCCGGGTCGCCGGGATCGCGGTGAAGCACGCGACGCTGCGCCGCGTCCCGAACGCGGACAAGAAGATCGTGCTGATGCTGTCGGCGTACCCAACCAAGCACGCGCGGATCGGCAACGCGGTCGGGCTGGACACCCCGGCGTCCACGGTGGCGCTGCTGCGGACGATGGCCGCGGCGGGCTACGCGGTCGCCACCGAGGGCGAGGCGGCGTTCCCGGGCGTCGAGGCCGGCGACGGCGACGCGCTCATGCACGCCCTGATCGAGGCCGGCGGGCAGGACCCGGACTGGCTGACCGAGGAGAAGCTGGCCGGCAACCCGGTCCGGATCTCCGCCGCGACGTACCGCAGCTGGTTCGACACGCTGCCCGAGGACTTCCGGTCCGGCGTCGAGGAGCACTGGGGCGAGGCGCCGGGCGAGCACTACGTCGACCGCTCGCAGAACCCGGACGGCGACATCGTCGTCGCGGCACTGCGCCGCGGCAACGTCACGCTGATCGTGCAGCCGCCCCGCGGGTTCGGGGAGAACCCGGTCGCGATCTACCACGACCCGGACCTGCCGCCGTCGCACCACTACCTGGGCGCCTACCGCTGGCTGGCCGCGCCCGAGTCCGAGGGCGGGTTCGGCGCGCACGCGATCGTGCACATCGGCAAGCACGGCAACCTGGAGTGGCTGCCCGGCAAGACGCTGGGCATGTCGGCCTCCTGCGGCACCGACGCCGTCCTCGGCGACCTGCCGCTGGTCTACCCGTTCCTCGTCAACGACCCGGGGGAGGGCACCCAGGCCAAGCGCCGGGCGCACGCCACCCTGGTCGACCACCTCATCCCGCCGATGGCGCGCGCCGAGTCCTACGGCGACATCGCCCGGCTGGAGCAGCTGCTCGACGAACACGCGAACATCTCCGCGCTCGACCCGGCGAAGCTGCCCGCGATCCGCCAGCAGATCTGGACGCTGATGACCGCGGCCCAGATGCACCAGGACCTCGGGCTGGAGCAGCGCCCCGACGAGGACGTCTTCGACGACATGCTGATGCATGTCGACGGCTGGCTCTGCGAGATCAAGGACGTCCAGATCCGCGACGGCCTGCACGTGCTCGCCCAGGCACCGGCCGGGGAGCAGCGCGTCGACCTGGTGCTCGCGGTGCTGCGCGCCCGGCAGATGTGGGGCGGCGAGCAGTCCGTGCCGGGTCTGCGCCAGGCGCTCGGCCTGGTCGAGGACGGCTCGGAGTCGAACACCCGCACCGACGCCGTCGAGACCGTCGCCCGTGCCCTGTGCTCGGCGATGGAGACCTGCTCCTGGGACCCCGCCGCCGTCCCCGCGGTGGTCGCCGAGCACCTGGCCCCCGTCCCCGGTGGCCCCCAGGGGAACTCTCGTAGCGCTCTAGGCCACGAGAGTTCCCCTGGGGGCACCGGTGGGGGGCTCCCGGGCGTCGACGTGGACGCGGTCACGGCGGTGCTGCGCTTCGCCGCCGACGAGGTCGTGCCCCGGCTCGACGCCACCGCGCACGAGCTGGACCGGGTGCTGCACGCCCTCGACGGCGGCTTCATCCCGGCCGGCCCGTCCGGCTCGCCGCTGCGCGGACTGGTCAACGTGCTCCCGACCGGGCGGAACTTCTACTCCGTCGACCCCAAGGCGGTCCCGTCGAAGCTGGCCTGGGAGACCGGGCAGGCGATGGCCGAGTCGCTGGTCGAGCGCTACCGGGCCGACCACGGCGAGTACCCGCGCAGCGTCGGCCTCTCGGTGTGGGGGACCAGCGCGATGCGGACCTCCGGCGACGACGTCGCCGAGGTGTTCGCCCTGCTCGGCGTCCGCCCGGTGTGGGACGACGCGAGCCGTCGCGTGCGCAGCCTGGAGGTCATCGACCTCGCGGAGCTCGGCCGCCCGCGCGTCGACGTCACGGTTCGGATCTCCGGGTTCTTCCGCGACGCGTTCCCGCACGTCCTGGCCCTGCTCGACGACGCGGTGAAGCTGGTCTCCGAGCTCGACGAGACCCCGGAGCAGAACTACGTCCGCGCCCATGTCGAGGCCGACCGCGAGCGCACCGGCGACGACCGTCGCGCCCGTACCCGGATCTTCGGCTCCAAGCCGGGCACCTACGGTGCCGGGCTGCTGCAGCTCGTCGACTCCCGTGACTGGCGCGGCGACGCCGACCTCGCCGAGGTCTACTCCACCTGGGGCGGCTACGCCTACGGCCGCGGCCTCGACGGCGTCCCCGCACGGGACGACATGGAGAACGCCTACCGGCGGATCGCGGTGGCGGCGAAGAACATCGACACCCGCGAGCACGACATCGCCGACTCCGACGACTACTACCAGTACCACGGCGGCATGGTCGCCACGGTGCGCGCGCTGACCGGCACCGCGCCGGCCGCCTACGTCGGGGACTCGACCCGTCCGGAGGCGGTGCGTACCCGCAGCCTGCACGAGGAGACCGCCCGGGTCTTCCGTGCCCGCGTGGTCAACCCGCGCTGGATCGCCGCGATGCGGCGGCACGGCTACAAGGGCGCGTTCGAGATGGCCGCGACCGTCGACTACCTGTTCGGCTGGGACGCCACCACCGGCGTCATCGCGGACTGGCAGTACGAGACGCTGACCGCCGAGTACGTGCTGGACCCGGACAACCGGAAGTTCCTCGCCGAGTCGAACCCGTGGGCGCTGCACGGCATGGCCGAGCGGCTGCTGGAGGCCGTCGACCGTGGTCTCTGGGAGAGCCCGGAGTCCGCGACGCTGGACGCGCTGCGCCAGGCCTACCTGGAGTCCGAGGGCGACATCGAGGGCGACGGCTGAGCCGCGGGACCCTCCGGCCTTGACACCGATGATTTCCCAGGAACATATTTCCTGGGAAATCATCGGTCGACCGTCGCGAGCCCCGGAGGACCCCCGTGCCCGACCCCGAGCCCACCGCCCGGCCCCGCTACGGCCGCGACGAGCCCTACGAGGTCTTCGAGATCGACGACCTCACGCTCGACTGCGGGCGGACGCTGCGCCCGGCCCGGATCGCCTACCGCACCTACGGCGAGCTGAACGCGGCGAAGGACAACGCGATCGTCTACCCGACCTGGTACTCCGGGCGGCACTGGGACAACGAGTGGCTGATCGGTGAGGGGATGGCGCTCGACCCGGACCGCTGGTTCGTCATCGTGCCGAACATGCTGGGCAACGGGCTGTCCACGTCGCCGTCGAACGCCCCGGTGCCGCACGACGGCCCGTCGTTCCCACCGATCCGGGTGCGCGACAACGTCGAGGCCCAGTACAGGCTCGTCACCGAACGCTTCGGGATCAGCACGCTGCCGCTGGTGCTCGGGTGGTCGATGGGTGCGGGCCAGACCTACCAGTGGGCGGTCAGCCACCCCGAGATGGTGCAGCGCATCCTGCCGTTCTGCGGATCGCCGCGGACCGCGCCGCACAACCAGGTGTTCCTCGACTCGCTGCGTGCCGCGCTCCAGGCCGCGGTCGGGTTCGACGGCGGCCGCTACACGGTCCCGCCGGCGCAGGGGCTGCGCGCGTTCGCCCGGATCTACGCCGGCTGGGGCTTCTCCCAGGCGTTCTACCGGGACGAGGAGTGGCGCCGGCTGGGCAACACCTCGCTCGAGGACTTCGTCGTCGACTTCTGGGAGGGCTTCTTCCTCGACGGTCGGGACCCGAACAACCTGCTGACCATGCTCGACACCTGGTGGCACGGCGACGTCGGCGCGACCCCGGGCGCCGGGTCGACCGAGGAGGCGCTGGCCTCGATCCGGGCGACGGCGATCGTCATGCCCGCGGAGAAGGACCTGTACTTCCCGCCCGAGGACGAGGCCTGGGCGGTGTCGCACATGCGGGCCGGCACCGAGCTGCGGGTGATCCCCGGGGTGTGGGGCCACTTCGCGGGCGGCGGGAAGAACCCGGTCGACACGGCCTTCATCGACGCCGCCGTGGCCGAGCTGCTCGCCCGCCCGTCCGGGATCTGAGGCTCAGCGCCCCGGTACCCGCGTCCGCGACGCGGTCGGCGCACCGGCGAGCGCGGGCACCGCGACCACGACCGGCAGCACCGGCAGCGCGACGGCCGGTGGCGCCGGCGCCACCAGCAGCGCGCCGCCCAGGCCGACGAGCGCCGCCGTCGCCGGCTGGTCGAGGAGCTGGGCCGCCGAGGAGTGCGGGCCGACGTCGTGGGCGTCGGAGTGGGCGAGGGTCAGGTAGGCGATCGCGGAGAACGCCCCACCCATCCCGAGCCCCGACACGCCCCGGAACCCGACGGCGAGCCGACCCGGCAGCAGCCCCGCCCTGAACCCCGGTGCAGGTCAAGTCGATTCAGTGACCACCTGCCGTGATCAACAACCACGCTCCGTGTTTCCGGCTCGCGCAGTCGGGTACACCGCGTTATGACCGACATCACAACGATCATCGTCGTCGCCGTGGTGGTGATCGTCGTCGCCGTACTCGCCGTGGTCGCCGCGACGATGCTGCGCCGTCGTCGCTCCGCCGAGCTCCGCGACCAGTTCGGACCCGAGTACGAGCGCACCGTGCGCGACGCGGACGACCCCCGCGACGCGGAGAAGGAGCTCGCGCAGCGCCGCAAGCGCCACGACGCGCTGACCTTGCGATCCCTCGACCCGCAGGAGCGCGACGGCTACCGCCGCCGGTGGCAGCAGGTGCAGGAGGGGTTCGTCGACGATCCGTCGCGGGCGGTGCACGACGCCGACGCGCTCGTCGCCGACGTCATGGCGGCCCGCGGGTACCCCGCCGAGGACGTCGACCGCCGCGAGGAGGACCTGTCCGTCGCCTACCCGGTCGTCACGCAGCGCTACCGCGAGGCACGGGCCATCTCCCGTGAGCACTCCGCCGGGCGAGCCGGGACCGAGGACCTCCGGCACGCGGTGACGAGCTACCGCGCACTGATCGACGCGCTGCTCGACGACGGTGACGGCACCGGTTCCGGTGGCCGTCCCGAGAACGACGGCCGCCACCGCCAGGGCGGACCGGACCAGGACACCCGACGGGAGACCACGGCATGAGCGAGCACCAGGGCAGCAGCAAGGCGGCCCGACTGGCCGACTCGATCAAGGACGCGTTCACCGGCCGCAGCGAGGACGAGCGTGACGCCGGCTGGGAGCGCCGCGAGGCGGCGGGCACCGCCGAGCAGGACGCGGGCGTCCCGGGCCGGCGCCACGGTGACCCGGACGCCCCGCCGCTGG
>NZ_JAMXSG010000153.1:0-13876 GCF_024124365.1 Pseudonocardia sp. McavD-2-B | reverse complement strand
GGCCGCGGGGCGTCGCGGCGGGGCCGCCACGTCCGTCCGCGCGGGTGCCGCGGGCGACGGGGCGCCGGGCCCCTCGTCGTCCTCCGCGGCGCGACGACGGCGGCGTCGTCCGGGCTGCTGGCCGCCGTTGGCGGCCAGGAGCTCCGCGACCGTCCGCTGGCGAGGCTCTCCGCTGTCCACACTCATCACGACCACCGTGCCCTGTGTGTTGTCAAGGGTCCAAGCCCGCCCGGGGATGTCTGCGCCGAGCGGTCGTCCCCGTTCGTCCCATCGAGCATGTCGAAGCGCCGGAGGATCACTCCCTCGCGCAACGCCCACGGACAGATCTCGAGTTCGGTCACGCCGAGGGCGTCCATCGCGGCCTGCGCGACGACCGCCCCGGCGACGAGCTGGTGCGCCCGGCTGGCGCTCACACCGTCGAGCTCGGCGAGGTCGGGACCCGACATCCGGGTGATGAACGCCGACAGCTGGCGCAGGCCCTGCGCGGTCAGCGTGCGGCGGGCGCCCGGCCCGGCGCTGGACGGCGCGGCACCGGCGAGCCGGGCCAGCGTCCGGAAGGTCTTGGAGGTGCCGACGGCCCGGTCCGGGCGCCCCCCGGCACGCAGCCGTCCGGCGACGGGGGCGATCTCGTCGCGGACGCGCTCGGTCAGCGCGGCGACCTCCGCCCGCGACGGCGGGTCGGAGGTGAACGCGTCGCGGGTCAGCCGGCCCGCGCCCAGCGGCACCGACGCGGCGACGTCGGGGGTCTCGTCGCGCCCGACGGCCAGCTCCAGCGAGCCGCCGCCGATGTCGAGCACGAGCAGCCGCCCGGCCGACCAGCCGCACCAGCGGCGGACGGCGAGGAAGGTCCAGCGGGCCTCGTCCTCGCCGGGCAGCACCTCCAGCGCCACCCCGGTCTCGCGCTGCACCCGGGCGAGGACCTCGGCGGAGTTCGTCGCGTCGCGCAGCGCGGACGTGGCGAACGCCAGGAGGTCGTCGCAGCCGGCGGCCCGGGCGGTGTCCCGGGCCCGGTGCACGCTCTCCAGCAGCGCCTTCACGCCGTCGCGGCCCAGCGCTCCCCTGCGGTCGAGGTGCTCGGCCAGGCGCAGCTGGTCCTTCTCCGACGACATGGGCTTCGGGTGAGCACCCCGGTGGGCGTCCACCACCAGGAGGTGAACGGTGTTGGACCCCACGTCGAGAACGGCCAGGCGCACCCGATCAGGTTACCGAGCCGTTATCGACGGTCGGGCAACCCCTGGCTCACACGTCGAACTTGTAGCCGAGCCCGCGCACCGTGACCAGGTGCTTGGGCGTCGAGGGGTCGCCCTCGACCTTGGACCGCAGCCGCTTGACGTGCACGTCGAGGGTCTTGGTGTCGCCGACGTAGTCCGCGCCCCACACCCGGTCGATCAGCTGGGCGCGGGTGAGCACCCGCCCGACGTTGCGCAGCAGGTACTCCAGCAGGTCGAACTCCTTGAGCGGGAGCGCGACCTCGTCGCCGTTGACCGACACGACGTGCCGCTCCACGTCCATCCGCACCGGCCCGGCCTCCAGCACACCGGTGCCGCCCTCGGTCTCGCCGCCGGTCTCGCCCCCGCGGCGCAGCACCGCGCGGACTCGGGCGATGAGCTCGCGCGCCGAGTAGGGCTTGGTGACGTAGTCGTCGGCGCCGAGCTCCAGCCCGACGACCTTGTCGATCTCGCTGTCGCGGGCGGTCACCATGATCACCGGCACGGCGGAGCGGGAACGCAGCGCCTTGCAGACGTCGGTACCGCTCATGCCGGGCAGCATCAGGTCCAGCAGCACGATGTCGGCGCCGTTGCGGTCGAACTCGCTCAGCGCGTCGTTGCCGTTCGCCGCGACGGCGGTGGTGAACCCCTCCTTGCGCAGCATGAACGCGAGCGGGTCGGCGAAGGACTCCTCGTCCTCGACGATCAGCACCCTGGTCATCTCATCCTCCGGTTCCGGCGGTCTGGGGGGAGCTGCCTGCGGCAGCCTCACCGTGGGGGGCGCCGCCGATGCCCATCCGGGCGGGCAGGCGCATGGTGAAGGTCGATCCGGTGCCGGGACGGCTCCACAGCCGCACCTCGCCACCGTGGTTGGCGCAGACGTGCTTGACGATCGCCAGGCCGAGACCGGTGCCGCCGGTGGCCCGCGAGCGGGCCGGGTCGACCCGGAAGAAGCGCTCGAAGACCCGCTGCTGGTGCTCGGGGGCGATGCCGATGCCGCGGTCGGTCACCGCGATCTCGATCGAGCCGTCGACCGAGCGGCGGCTCACCGACACCGACGAGTCCGCCGCGGAGTAGGCGATCGCGTTCTCCAGCAGGTTCGTCAGCGCGGTGACGAGCAGCGTGCGGTCGCCGTCGACGACCAGCCCCGAGGTCTCGTCGGCGGTGATCTCGACGGCGTGCGACTCGGCGGAGGTGCGGCTGCGGGCCAGCGCCTCGGAGACGACCTCGTCGACGTCGACGGCGGCCAGCGCGGGGAGCCGTTCGGCGCCGGTCAGCCGGGACAGCGCGATCAGCTCCGAGACCAGGTTCCCCATCCGGGTGGCCTCGCGCAGCAGCTTGTCGCCGAACCGGCGGACCTCGCAGACGGCGTCGGGGTCGGGCTCGCCGCCGTCGGCGGGCTCCAGGCCGTCGAGGCTGTCGAGCAGGGCCTCGGCCAGCAGCGCGACCGCGCCGACCGGGGTCTTGAGTTCGTGCGAGACGTTGGCGACGAAGTCGCGCCGGGTCGCCTCCAGCCGGGCCACCTCGGAGGTGTCGACGGCCTCGACCAGCGCGAAGCCGTCGCCGAGGGAGCGGACCCTGGCCTGCACCGCGACCGGGCCGCGGGGCGTGCGGTCCAGCGGCGAGAGATCGACGGTGTAGTCGCCGGAGGCGAGCAGCCGGTCCCTGCCCTGCACGCGCCGGCAGGCGGCGAGCGCGCGCGGGTCGAGCCGCTCACCGGCGACGGCGCCGAGCGCGGCGGCCCGCGGGTTGTGCAGGAGCACCTCGCCGCCGGCCCCGACCACGGCGAGCCCGGAGCTCGACTGGCGGAACGTGCGGTGCAGCAGCTCGCCGAGGGTGGGTCCGTCGGCGGCCACGGGGTCCGCCGGGGGGCGGCCGGTGCCGGGGCTGGGTCGGCCGTGCGACGACCGTCGCGCCAGTGCGGCCCCGGCGGTGAGACCGAGGAGCAGGGCGAGGGCCGTGATCAGCCACGCGAGCGTGGTCACGCGTGCATGGTAGGCAGCCGGGGGTACCCCCTGACCAGCGCCGGACACCGGATGGTGACGCCCGCGACCCCTCCGCGCGACACTGTTCGGTCCCCGTTCACCGTGGGTTCAGCGAACCCCTCCCCCACCCGACCCGGGGTGCCCCCAGGGTCACTCTCGTAGCGCTCTAAGCCACGAAAGTGACCCTGGGGACATCCCCGGGGGTGCAGCGGGCGGGGGCGGCGGGGTCAGCGGCCCTGGTTCGCCACCCCGGCGATGGCCTCCTGCGCCGCGGCCGGGTCGAGGTAGCGGCCGCCCGGGTTCGTCGGCGTCAGGTCGTCGTCGAGGTCGTAGACCAGCGGGATGCCGGTGGGGATGTTCAGGCCGGCGATGTCGGCGTCGGAGATGCCGTCGAGGTACTTCACCAGCGCGCGCAGCGAGTTGCCGTGCGCGGCGAGCAGCACGACCTTCCCCTCGCGCAGGTCCGGCACCACGGCCTCGGTCCAGTAGGGCAGGAACCGGTCGACGACGTCGGCCAGGCACTCGGTCAGCGGGGCGTCGACGCCGGCGTAGCGCGGGTCGGCGTCCTGGGAGAACTCCGAGCCCTTCTCGATCGCGGGCGGCGGGGTGTCGTAGGAGCGGCGCCAGAGCATGAACTGCTCCTCGCCGTACTGCTCCAGGGTCTGCTTCTTGTCCTTGCCCTGCAGCGCGCCGTAGTGGCGCTCGTTGAGGCGCCAGTCGCGCTTGACCGGGATCCAGTGCCGGTCGGCGGCGTCGAGGGCGATGTTCGCGGTGGAGATGGCCCGGCGCAGCAGCGAGGTGTGTACGACGTCGGGCGCGACGCCCGCCTCGGCCAGCAGCTCGCCGCCCCGGCGGGCCTCCGCCTCGCCCTGGGAGGAGAGCGGCACGTCCACCCAGCCGGTGAACAGGTTCTTCGCGTTCCAGTCGCTCTGACCGTGGCGCAGCAGTACGAGGGTCGGCATGGCCGACAGCCTGCCACCTACCCGCGGGAAAGGTCGGTGAGCGCGGCCCCGAACGTGTCCACCAGCACGTCCACCTCGTCGTGGGTGACCACCAGCGGCGGGGACAACCGCACGGTCACGCCGTGGGTCTCCTTGGCCAGCACACCCCGCCGGGCGAGTGCGACGCACACGTCGCGGCCGGTGCCGATCCGCGGGTCGACGTCGACGCCGGACCACAGCCCCACCCCCCGCACGGCGGTGAGCCCGGGCAGCGCGCGCAGCCGCGCGACCAGGTGCGCGCCGAGCTCACGGGCCCGCGCCTGGTACTCCCCCGTCGCCAGCAGCGCGCACACCGCGGACCCGACGGCGGCGGCGAGCGGGTTGCCGCCGAAGGTGGAGCCGTGCTCGCCGGGGCGCAGCACGCCGAGCACGTCGCGCCGCCCGACGACGGCGCTGACCGGCACGATCCCACCGCCGAGCGCCTTGCCGAGGGTGTAGAGGTCGGCGCGCACCCCCGACAGGTCGGTGCACAGCGTGGCCCCGGCCCGGCCCAGGCCGGACTGGATCTCGTCGCAGACCAGCAGCACACCCCGCTGCTCGGTGAGCTCGCGGACCGCGCGCAGGTAGCCGGGTGGCGGCACGAGCACCCCTGCCTCGCCCTGGACCGGTTCGAGCAGCACCGCGACGGTGTCGTCGGTGAGCGCGGCGGCCAGCGCGTCGGCGTCGCCGTAGGGGACGCGGTCGAAGCCGGGGGTGAACGGGCCGAAGTCGTCGCGGGCGACCGGGTCGTCGGAGAACGAGACCACCGTCGTCGTGCGGCCGTGGAAGTTCCCCCCGGCGACGACGATCCGCGCCGCCCCCGGCCGCACGCCCTTCACCCGGTACCCCCAGGCGCGGGCGACCTTCACCGCGGACTCGACGGCCTCCGCGCCGGTGTTCATCGGCAGGACGGCCTCGGTGCCGGTCAGCGCCGCGAGATCGCGCTGGAACGCCGGCAGCCGGTCGTTGTGGAACGCCCGCGCGGTCAGGGTGAGCGTGTCGAGCTGGGCGTGCGCGGCCGCGGTGAGCGCGGGGTGGCGGTGCCCGAAGTTGAGCGCGGAGTAGCCCGCGAGAGCGTCGAGGTAGCGGACGCCGTCGACGTCGGTGACCCAGGCGCCGTCGCCGTGGGACAGCACCACCGGCAACGGCGCGTAGTTCCGTACACCGAACTCCTCGGCGAGGGCGATCTGCGGGTCGGTGCCCGGGACCACGGCGGTCACGACCGCAGCTCCAGCGTGGCGCACTTGATCCCGCCGCCGCCCCGGCGCAGCTCCGCGGTGTCGACGCCGACGGTGCCGAACCCGCGCTCGGCCAGGTCGGCGGCGAACTTCTCGGCCTGGGGCGCGTGGACGACGGTGCGCCCGTCGGAGAAGCAGTTCAGGCCCAGTACGGCCGCGTCGTCGTCGGAGACGACCACCGCGTCGGGGAAGCGGAACCGCAGCACCTCCTGGGAGGCGTCGTCGAACGCGCCGGGCAGGTAGGCGACCGCGCCCGGCCCGCCGGCCGGGTCGAGCACCGCGAACGCGGTGTCGAGGTGGTAGTAGCGCGGGTCGATCAGCTGCAGGGACACGACCTCGCGGCCGAACACCTCCGCGGCCTCGCCGTGCGCACGCGGGTCGGTCCGGAACCCGGTGCCGGCGTAGACGGTGTCGCCGACGAGCAGCAGGTCGCCCTCGCCCTCGTTGACGTGGCGGGCCTGGTGCACGGCGAACCCGGCGGCCCGGAACCACGCGCCGTACGCGGGCCCCTCGGCGGCGCGCTCGGTGTGCCGGAACCGGGCGGTGAGCGCGGTCCCGTCGATCACGGTGCCGCCGTTGGCGGCGTAGACCATGTCCGGGTACCCGGGCAGCGGGTCGACGAGCCGGACGTCGAACCCGAGGTCGCGGTAGACCGCGTGCAGGGTCTCCCACTGCGCCAGCGCGAGCCGGGTGTCGGTCGCCTGCTCCGGACGCATCCACGGGTTGATCCGGTAGCTCACCGTGAAGTGCTCGGGGCGGCACATCAGCACAGAGGTCATGGGCACAGCATGGCGCGCCTACCCCGTGCGTTTCCCGGCTTCGGGCGCACGATCTGCGCGTGCTGTACCGGTTCGGCGCTGGTTCCGCGCGCTCCGGTCTAGCATCCGGCGTCGTGGACGGGATCGACGCGATCGACCGCAGACTGCTGGACCTCCTCCGGGTCGACGGGCGGGCCGGCTGGGCCGAGCTGGGCGAGCGGGTGGGCCTGTCGGCGTCGGCGGTGCGGCGCCGGGTGGACCGGCTGACCGCCCGCGGCGTGGTGCGGGGCTTCACCGTGCAGGTGGACCCGGACGCCGAACGGGCCCCGGGCGTGGAGGCCTACGTCGAGCTGTTCTGCCGCGGCACGGTCGCCCCGGCCGAGCTGCAGCGAATGCTGTCGGCGGTGCCGGAGGTCGTCACGGCGGGGACGGTCACCGGGGAAGCCGACGCGCTGGTCCTGCTGCGCTCGCGCGACGTGCGGTCCCTGGAGGACGCTCTGGAGCGGCTGCGGCTCGCCGCGAACGTCGACCACACCCGCTCGGCCGTCGTCCTGACCTGGCTGGTGACTCGTTGAACTCTCACGGGTCACCGCGTACGGTGGTCGGTTGAGAGTTCAATCAAAGGAGCAGTCGTGCCCGTCCAGCGCCTCAACCACGCCGTCCTCTACGTCCGCGACGTCCCGCGCAGCGTCGGCTTCTATCGCGACACCCTCGGCTTCCGCCCGGTCGTCGAGCTCCCGGGCGGGCGCGGCGCGTTCCTGCAGGCCGAGGGCTCGACCAACGACCACGACCTCGCCCTGTTCGGGATCGGCGCGCAGGCCGGGGCCTCGCAGGCGGGCCGCGGCACCGTCGGGCTCTACCACCTGGCGTGGGAGGTCGACACGCTCGGCGAGCTCGCCCGGATCGGCGAGCGGCTGCAGGCGGCCGGGGCGCTGGTCGGCGCCTCGGACCACGGCACGACCAAGGCGCTCTACGCGAAGGACCCCGACGGTCTGGAGTTCGAGGTGTGCTGGCTGGTCCCGGCGGCCCTGATCGACGGCGACGACCACGACATGCGCATCGAGCCGCTCGACATCGCGGCCGAGATCGCCCGCTACGGCGCGGACACCCGCGGCGGGATCGGCGTCTCGGTCCCGGCCTGAGCCCGCCTCAGCCGGGCTCGTTGAGGTCCACCCGGTAACCCGAGCGGGACGAGAACCGGGCGGTGACCGAGAACCGGTCGCCGCGGACCAGGGTGTGTCGCCACTCCACGGGGCGCCCGGCGGACAGGCCGAGCCGCTCGATCGACAGGGCGGCGACGCCCTCGTCGATGCCGAGCAGCTCCCGCTCGCCGCGCCCGGGCAGCACGGCCCGGATGTTCTCCATGCCGCCGTCGACGCGGATCCCGCAGCGACGCCGGTACTCGGGGTAGATGCCGGTGTGGGTGAAGTCGACGTCGAGCAGCGGCGCCGCCAGCTCCTCGGGCAGCCACACCCGGTCGACGGCGAGCGGCTCGGCGTCGGCGAGACGCAGCCGCTCCAGGTGCACCAGCGGCGTGGACTCCTCCAGCCCCATCCGGGCCGCGACCACGCCGTCGGCGCGGACCTCGAAGGTCCGCACCACGCTGCGCTGGGTGCGCCCGGCGGACTCGACCGCCACGTAGAGCGAGTACGGCTCGTCGAGCGGCTGCTCGATCTCCGAGCGCACGGTCGGGCGGGCGACCCGCCCCCGCCCGGCGACGACGGCGCCGTCCTCCCGCAGCCGGCGCAGCGCCTCACGCACGGTGTGCCTGCTGACCCCGTAGTCGGCGGCCAGCGCGAACTCGCCGGGCAGGGCCTCGTCGAACTCGCCGTCGGACAGCCGGCGGCGCAGGTCCGCGAGCAGCTGCTGCCACAGCGGCATGGTCCCGTCGCGGACCAGTGCTCGCGCCGTCATCGCCCCACCCCCTCGCGCGTGATCACCGTAGGCGAGCGCCGTGGGGTCACCGCACGACGGCCCGCGCGCGACGCCGGGTGAGCAGCACGCCGACACCCACGACGCCGGCCGCGATGAGCGCGGTCATGCCCAGCTCGAAGCGCGAGCCCTCGCGGGTGGCCATGTAGACGAGCACCACCGGGATCACGACGATCACCGACCAGGTGAGCACCGGGTAGCCCCACATCCGCACCGGCATCGCGACGCCGTCGCGCTCCAGCACCCGGCGCATCCGCAGCTGGGACACCGCGATGACCAGGTAGACCAGCAGCGCGATCGCGCCGGAGGTCGCGAGCAGCGCGGCGAAGACCTCCTCCGGGAAGGCGTAGTTCGCGATCACCGCGACGAATCCGACCAGCGTCGACCCGAGCACCGCGAACCGCGGCACACCCTGCCCGGTGGTCCGGTTGACCAGGTCCGGGGCCTGCCCGCGGCGACCGAGGGAGAACAGCATCCGCGACGCCGTGTACAGCGCCGAGTTCAGGCAGCTGGCGACGGCGACGAGCACCACGACGTCGACGATCAGCTTGGCCGACGGGACGCCCAGCGCCTCCAGGGCCGCCTGGTAGGAGCCGACCTCGGGCAGCCGCGGGTCGTTCCACGGGACGATCGCGACGACGAGCAGGATCGAGGCCAGGTAGAACACCGCGATCCGCCAGATCACCGAGCGGGTGGCCCGGCCGATCCCGCGGGCCGGGTCGCCGGATTCCGCAGCCGCGATCGTGACGATCTCGGTGCCCATGAAGCTGAACATCGTCACCAGCACCGCGGCGACCACCGCGCCCGGCCCGTTCGGCAGGAACCCGCCCTCGGACACCAGCCGGGACAGCCCCGACACCGACGAGTCGTCGCCGACGAAGCCGGGCAGCAGGCCCAGCACCGCGAGCACCCCGACGACGATGAACGCGATGATCGCGACCACCTTGAGGAGGGCGAACCAGAACTCGAACTCGCCGTAGTTGGCGACGGAGAACAGGTTGGTCACCGTCAGCAGCACGGTGACGGCCAGCGCCCAGCCCCACTGCGGCACCCCCGGCAGCCACGAGTTGAGGATGACCGCGGCCGCGGTGGCCTCCACCGGGATCACGAGGACCCAGAACCACCAGTACAGCCAGCCGACGGTGAACCCGGCCCACGGCCCGATCGCCCGGTCGGCGTAGGTGGAGAACGAGCCGGAGTCCGGCTGCGCGGCCGCCATCTCGCCGAGCATCCGCATCACCAGCACGACCAGCGTCCCGGCGAAGAGGTAGGCCAGCAGCACCGCGGGGCCCGCGGTGGCGATCGCGCTGCCGGAGCCGATGAACAGCCCGGCGCCGATCACCCCGGCGATGCTGATCATCGTGACGTGCCGGTCGCGCAGCCCCGCCTTCAGCTCGCCACCGGCCTCCGTCCGGTTCGCGGTCTCCGTCATGGCGCCTCCCCTGCTCGGTGCCACAGCCGGCGGTGGCCGGTGCGTTGCGCAATGGTCACCCGGGCGTCGTCCGTTGTCACACCCCGGGCCGCGTCCGGGGGCTGCGCCTAGCCTGGGCGACATGGGATTCAGCGTGCAGCTGCGCGAGTCGACGGCCGCGACCTGGGACGCGGCGGTCGGACACCGGTTCGTCGACGAGCTGTGGTCCGGCAGCCTGGACCGCGGCGTGCTGCGGCACTACCTGGAGCAGGACCTGCAGTTCGTCGACTCGTTCCTCGCGCTGCTCGGCGCCGCCGTCGCGACGGCCGACCGGCCCGGCCCGCGGGTCCGGCTGGCCCGTCAGCTGGGGCTGGTCGCGGGCCCGGAGAACGACTACTTCGAGCGCTCGCTCGGTGAGCTGGACGGGCACACCGAGCCGGAGCGGACCGCGCCGACCGTCGGGTTCGTCGACCTGATGGACGAGGCACGCGACGCCGGGTACGCCGAGACGCTGGCCGTGCTGGTCGTCGCCGAGTGGCTGTACCTGGACTGGGCGACACGGCCGGGCGCCACCACCCCCGACGACCGGATCTCCCGCGAGTGGATCGAGCTGCACCGCGGCGTCGAGTTCGAGGAGTGGGTCGCGTTCCTGCGCGACGAGCTCGACCGCGCCGCCGACCGCCTCGACCCCACCCACCGGGAGCGGGTCGCGGCGCTGTTCGTGCGCGCGGTGGACCTGGAGCTGGCGTTCTTCGACGCCGCCTACCCCGGCTGAAGGCCGACGACGGCCTTCACGACCTGGGCCCGGGCGACCACGACGCCGTCGCAGACGGCCGTCACCGAGGTGAACGCGGACCGGCCGGTGCGCCGGTCGAGCGTTCCGCGGAACGCGACCTCCCGGCCCCGCCGGGCCTGCGCGGACAGCGTGACCGCGGTGGACACCGACACCGCGTGCTCGGCCTCGGTGAGGTGCGGCAGGGCCGCGAGCAGCGCGGCCACCTCCAGCCCGACGGCCAGCGCACCGGCGTGCGCGCCGCCCGCGCCGCCGTCGGCGAGCTCGTCGACGGTGAACGCGACCCCGGCGGCCGGGTCGGCGTCGTCGAGCAGCCGGGCGCCCAGCGCGGCCTGCAGCGGGACGGCGAGGACGAGCGCGGCCCGGCGGGCCAGCGCCGGGCCGGTCAGCAGCGGTGCGGTCACCGGGCCGAGTGTGCGCCCCGGGGGTGGCCGGGCGTCGACGTCCGGATGACGATCCGGGGCCGGTGGCTGCGAGGATCGCCGGCATGGGAGGCAACCGACGGGCGGTGGTGGTCGGCGCCGGGATCGCGGGCCTGAGCTGCGCGGTCCGGCTGCGGGAGCGGGGCTGGTCGGTACGGGTGCTGGCCGACGCGCCGGTGGAGGCGTCGACGTCGCACCTGGCCGCGGCGGTGTGGTTCCCGACCCGCGCCGGGCCGCGGGACAAGGTCCTCGACTGGGGCCGGCGCACCTTCACCGAGCTGGCCCGACAGGCCGCCGACGGCGTCCCCGGCGTCGTGATGCGGGAGTCGCTGACCCTCTACCGGACCGAGCCGGAGCCGCAGTGGTGGGCCGACGCCGTCGGCGAGGTCCGCCCGGCCCGGCCCGGCGAGCTGCCGCCCGGCTACGCCCACGGCCTGCGTTTCGCGGTGCCGCTGGTCGAGATGCCGGTGCACCTGCCCTGGCTGGCCGCCGAGGCCGGGCGCCGCGGGATCGTCCTGGAACGCCGCCGCGTCACCTCGCTCGACGAGGCCGGCCGGGACGCCGACCTCGTCGTGCACTGCTCCGGGATGGGCGCGCGCACCCTGGTCGGTGACACCACGGTGACCCCGGTGCGGGGACAGATCGTGCGCGTCACCAACCCCGGCCTGACGATGTCGGTCCGCGACGAGGCGCACCCCGGCGGACGCGCGTACGTGCACCCCCGCGCGCACGACTGCGTCCTCGGCGGCACCCTCGACGACGGCGTCTGGGACGCGACGCCGGACCCGGCCGCCGGCGAGGCGATTCTACGACGCTGCCGCGACATCGTCCCCGCCCTGCGTGACGCCGAGGTCCTGGAGCACCTCGCGGGCCTGCGCCCGGCCCGCCCGGAGGTGCGGCTGGAGGCCGAGCCCGCCACCGCGACCCGGCCGCGGGTGATCCACGACTACGGGCACGGCGGTTCCGGCATCACCCTGTCCTGGGGCTGTGCCGACGACGTCGCGGACCTCGCCGACGCCCCCTGACCCGGTCAGGACATCCGCGGCTGCCCGTTCGACGCGGACAGCCCGCCGTCGACGGGCAGGTTGACCCCGGTGACGAACCGCGCGTCGGGCCCGGCGAGGAAGGCGATCACGTCGGCGACCTCGGCGGGCTCGCCGCCGCGGCCCATGGGGATGCGGTCGGCGAAGCGGGCCATCAGGTCCTCGTCGCCGGTCATGCCCTCGGTCATCTCCGTGTAGGTCAACGACGGGCTGACCGCGTTGACCCGGACCCCCTCGCCGCCGTGGTCGAGCGCCATCGCCCGGGTCAGGTTGACGACGGCGCCCTTCGCCGAGTTGTAGGCGACGTTCGCCCAGTCCCCGCCCAGCCCGGACACCGAGGTCACGTTCACGATCGACCCCCGGGTCGTGCGCAGGTGCGGCACCGCGGCGCGGGAGGCGAAGAAGACCCCGTCGACGTCGACGGCGTGCACGAACCGCCACTGTTCGGTCGAGGTCTGCTCCGCGGTGCCCGGCCGGGCGACCGCGGCGTTGTTGACCAGCGTGTCCAGCCGCCCGAAGCCTGACGCGACCTCGTCGACGAGGTGGGTGATCGCCTCCTCGTCGGACGAGTCGGCGACCAGCACGTGCATCCGTTCGGCGACCGCCGGGTCGGCGCCGGCCACCACGTCGTCGAGCTTCTCCTTCGTCCGCCCGGTCAGCACGACCGTGGCCCCGTCCGCCGCGAACCGCCGCGCGGTGGCGGCGCCGATGCCCGAGCCCGCTCCGGTGACGATCGCGACCGTGCCGTCCTTCGTTGCCATGATCGGCGGATACCCGGGGTGGGCTCACACGATGCAGAAGTCGTTGCCCTCCGGGTCGGCCATCCACAGGTGGTCCACATGTGGAGAACCCGGGGACCGGTGCTCCTCGACGACCCGGGCGCCGAGCGCGCACAGCCGTCGTGCCTCCGCCGCCAGGCGCTCGCCGCGCAGCTCGGCGGGCAGGTGCCGGCCGCCGGAGACCTGCAGGTCCGGGTGCAACCGGTTCTTCACCGTGCGCGGCTCGTCGACCCGCAGGAACGAGATCCGCGGGCCCGCGCCGTCCGGGTCGCTGATCGCGGCGACGTCACCCCACTCGTCGGCAGGCACCTCGTGGTGGATCATCCACGCCTCCCAGGTCTCGAACCCGGTCGGCGGAGGGGCGGGGGCGTAGCCGAGCGCGGCACTCCAGAACTCCGCGAGCAGGCGTGCGTCGGCACAGTCGACGGTGATCGTCCAGGGGGTCGCCATGGGTGGAGGCTACGGCCGAACCCCGACCGTTCCGCGTGGCGCGGGTCGCGCCGACGCCCGGTCACGGGGTAACTTTCCGCATCCGATCACCCGGTGCACCGGTGGAGGGCGAGTGAACGGACAACCGCCCGGCAACGGAGTGCGACGACTGAGCCTCCGCATGGGGTCGGCGGCCGACGTCGAACGGTTCGCCGCGGAGTTCTACGCAGGCGCGGTCGTACGGCCGGTGGGCGACGGCCGCGACTTCGAAATGGGGAACGAGACCGTCGCCGCCCCGGGGTTCTCGCTGAGCGATCTGTGGGTCACCGCCGAGATCGACGCGACGGTCGACCCGGTCGAGAACGCCTTCATGATCGATCTGGTGCAGGGCGGACGCATGCGCCTGGACACCGAGGCGTACGGCACCGTGCTGCTGCAGCCCGGCGACGTCGGCGTGCTCCCGCCCGAGGGCCGCTTCCGGGACCTCGCCGAGGACATCGACCTCGACGTCGTCGCCCTCGACACAGCGGCCCTGTCCCGCTGGGCCGGGCAGGTGCACGGCGTCGCGGTCGACCGGGTGCGGCTGTCCGGGATCACCCCGCTGAGCGGGGCGCACGCGCAGCGCTGGGCCACGACCGTGGTGCACGTGCGCGACCGGGTGCTCGGCAACCCGATGCTGCTGGACGGGTCCGTCGCCGTCGACGAGGCGTTCGGGCTGCTGGCCTCGCGGTTCCTGGAGACGTTCCCGAACACCGTGCTCGACGAGGCCGGCCGGCGCGGGAGCGCACGCACCCCGGCCCTGCCCTCCCGTCTGGTCCGCAGCGTGACCGAGCACCTGCGCACCCACGCGCACCGGCCGTTCGACCCCGCGGAGCTGGCCCGGCTGACCGGGGGCCCG
>NZ_JAMXSG010000152.1:0-13902 GCF_024124365.1 Pseudonocardia sp. McavD-2-B | reverse complement strand
GGGTCCGTCCGGAGACCGTGCGCGTCCCGGCCGCGGCGATCTCCGCCGCGACGGCCTCGGGATCGGCGAGCGTGTCCAGGGCGTCGCGCAGCTCGCTGCTGCTGTGGTCCAGGCGCGCGATGAGCGCGGCGACCTGGTCGGTCACGCTCTGCCCGGCGCGGGCGATCGGGCGGGCCAGAGCGTCGTCGACCTCACCACGGCGCCGGGCGGGCGCGCCGCCGTCGAGGATCCGCTTGGCGTTGACGCGGTCGTGCATGACCCCGCCCACGACCTGATAGCAGTACTTCGGCCGTCGCCCGGACCCCGCGTACTCCATGGTGTTCGCGCACCCGCCCGGGAACTGGCACGGCTCCAGATCGGGCCGGCGCAGCTGCGCCCGCCACGCCGGCCCGCCCGAGGACCCCTCGGTCGCGAGAGCGCCGGCCGCGTTCGGGGCCTCGGCGTCAGCTCGGATGTCGGCCGCCGCGCCGTCATCGGCCGGGACGTCCGGAGAGGGCTGCTCGCTCACGACACCACGCTACGCGAAACGTATCGTTACGTCAATCGTTATGAGTTGTGTTCTGCGTGGACGAAACAGTACGAAACACTGCAGCGCTTGGCGGGATCATCGACAAGATCCCGCCAAGCAGCGGATAGACTCCGCCGGTGCCACACGCCGAGCTCGACGCCGTCCCGGACACCTCGGCCGCGCTCGACACCCCGCTGTCGCCGGACGAGGCCGCCTACGTCGCCGCGGCCCGCGCACACAACACCCGCCGCGGCTACCGCTCGGTCTGGACGAGCTTCACCGCGTTCTGCACCAGCCACGACCTGACACCGCTACCGGCCGCGCCGGCGACGGTCTCGGCCTACCTGGTCGCGCTCGCCCAGGCCGGGGCGAAGGTCCGCACCATCGCCAAGCACCTGTCCGGGGTCCGCGCCGCCCACCGTGCCGCGGACCTGCCCGACCCCGCCGTCACCGCCCGGGTCGCCGCCGTCTGGGAGGGCATCCGCCGCAGCCACGGCGCCCCACCCGACCAGGCCGCCCCACTCATGCCGCCCCTGCTCGACCAGGCCGTGGCCGCATGCCCGACCACTCGCACTTGGAAGAACCGGACCGACGAGCAGTCGCTGGCCGGCGCTCGCGACCGCGCCCTCTTGCTCATCGGGTTCTGGGGCGCCCTGCGCCGCGCCGAGCTCGCCGCGCTCACCGTCGAACAGCTGGGCCCTGAACGCGAACTTCGCAGCGGACGCCGCGGCCGCGTCCTGACCCTGCACCGCTCCAAGACCAACCAGACCGGCGACCGGGCAGAACTCATCGGCCTGCCCCGTGCCGAGCACCCCGACCACTGCCCGCTCACCGCCCTGGAGACCTGGCTCGACCTGGCCGCCATCACCACCGGCCCGATCCTGCGCAAGGTCTCCACCGGCAACCGCGTCCTCGACCAACCCCTGCACCCCGAGTCGATCAACAACCTCGTCCAGGCCGCCACCGCCCGGGCCGGACTACCCGGCGGCCCCTACAGCGCCCACAGCCTGCGCGCCGGCTTCGTCACCTACGCCCACCTGCGCGGAGCCACCGACCGCGCCATCGCCCACCAGACCCGACACCGCTCCATGGACACCATCACCACCTACATCCGCGTGGACGACGTATTCACTGACAACGCGGTTCTCCAGATTGGCCGTTAGTTCGCGAACTGCTCGAACATCACCTCGTAGCCATCGGGGTCGAGTCCGTAGAAGATCCGCGCCCAGCCGGCGTCCTCGGGCGCCAGCGTGATCGGGAGTTCCTCGGCGCGCCAGAGGCGGTGCATCGCCTCGAGGTCCGAGGTCGGTATCGCAAGCACGACTCCCGACCCGAGCGGCCCGCCTCGTGCTGCCTGTGCGCGCTCCTCCGAGTGGAAGCCGTGGGCGTGGAGATCGGTCAGTATCAGCCAGGTGTGGCCGAAGGTGAGGTATCGGAGGTTGGGCTGGTCCTGGTTCGGGATCTCACGACACCCGGCCGCGCGGTAGAGCTTCGCGGAGCGGTGTAGATCGCTAACCCTCAATCCGATCTTCAGCTGGTGGGTGCCCATCATGACGACGTCTCCTTGATCGGCTCGGCTATACGGCGGTGACCATGCCTGTAGAGACTGGCAGCTCAAGAACGGAGCACGCACGTAGCAGATAATTCTCGTCCCAACAACAAGGAGTTGTTGCAAACCGCAGCGGTCGGGTCGGCTTCTTATTCCAGGGTTGCCGCGGCTCTGTCGCAAGAAAGGACGCTGTAGGAGTACCACCCACCATGGCTGCCGCTCGGTAGCGCTTCGATGTCGGAGCTGTTGACTAGCGTGCGCCGCATGAACGCACGCGAGGTGTTGGAGCGGACGCGCCGGGACTACGACAACGTCGCCGAGCTGTACGACGACATGGTGCGGCGGGGTGATGAAGTCACTGACAACCTGTCAGCGGCAATGATCAACGCTTTCGCTGGTCTTGTCCGCTCCGGTGGATCCGACGGCGCCGTGATCGACGCGGGGTGCGGCCCGGGACAGTGGACCGACCACCTGGACCGCAACGGCGTCCGGACGTACGGCATCGATCTCTCACCGGCCATGGTCGCGATCGCCCGCCGGTATCGTCCCGACCTGCGCTTCGAGATCGGCTCCATCCTCCAACTCGACGCACCGGATGAGTCGGTTCCCGGAATCCTGGCTCACTTCTCGCTCATCCACACTCCGTCGGAGATCCTTCCCGAGGTCCTGGCCGAGTTCGCCCGGGTGATCACACCGGGTGGCTGCCTGCTCATCGGGGTCCAGATCACCGACACTCCCGGGGCTGAGGGCTGGATCCCCTACGACCACAAGGCCTCCCCGGCGTTCCTGTGGAGCCTCGACGCGCTCACCGCACGACTGCGAGGACACGGCTTCACCGAGCTCGCCCGTATGCGCATCGCCGCCTCCGTCCCGGGTAAGCCCCCAGCCGGCTACCTCCTGGCACGCCACGACGACAACCCGCCCGAAGCGACGTGACCAGGATCGACCCATTCTGAGCCGTCGGGTCGGGCTGGGTCAGTCGGGCCGGCACCTCCGGCAGCCAGGTCAACCCGATCGCCACGTTCTGATCGAGCATGCGGCGCTGGGCCGCGGCCAGCATCAGCAGCTCGGAGCTGCACGCCAGCAAACGAGTACCGTGTCGATCCGGGCCTTCCTCGTCGGACATCCCGCGCGGATATTCTCTCGCGGTGCCGAGTTGACCACTGTTACTGTGCCGCCGACCGTGCAGGAGACCGAGGAGGTGGTACCCGTGAACGATTCGACATGGGTGCTCCCCTCAGGGGTCACGGTCGGACGATAGGTCGTCCGGGAGCGCCGTTCACGAGCACTCCCGAAAGGCACGACCATGGAGTTCACCTCCGAACAGCACCTCGACGACGGCGTCGTCGAGCGCGAGTTCACCCTCGGCAGAATCCCCGGAATCCTCTGGACGGGCGTGACCGGGACAGGGCCGGTCCCGCTGGTCCTGCTCGGGCACCCCGGCGGACTGCACAGGATGCACGACCGCCTGGTGGCCAGGGCCCGCGACTGCGTTGCGCAGGGTTACGCGGCAGCCACGATCGAACTCCCCGGCAGCGGAGGCCGGGCCGCGATCGCCACCGTCGACGGGGCGCGGGCCGATGTCCGCCGGGTACTGCAGGCCGGCCGGCCCGTCGATGACGACATCATCGACCGACTCATCCTGCCGTTGATCGACGAGGCCGTCCCCGAATGGCAGCGGACCCTGGACGCCCTCCTCGCGCTGCCCGGGATCCGCGGCCCGGTGGGCTTCGCGGGCGGGGTCATCGCCATCGGCACCCGGCTGGCGATCGTCGAGCCGCGCATCGTGGCCGCCATCCTGTTCGCCGGCAGCTTCATCCCCCGCACCGTCCTCGAAGAGGCCGGCAAGGTCACGATCCCACTGCACGTCCTGTTGCAGTGGGACGATGAGGGCAACGACCGGCAGCGCGCGCTCGAGCTGTTCGACGCCTTCGGCTCCGAGGAGAAGGCGCTACACGCCAACATGGGCGGGCACACCGGCGTCCCGCAGCACGAGGGAGACGCCGGACGACAGTTCCTCGGCCGACACCTGGGACCGGGCTCGACAGCGTGTGTACGGTCGAGCCGATAATGGAGATTATGACAGTAGGAGTGAGTATTATTGCATCTGATGCACGACGGCCTGCCCCACTCGAAGGTGCAGCCGGCCTGCCGGTGAGGCCGCCCTGGTCTGCATGTTCACGCTGGAATCAGCGAGGACGTCGGCCGTCTGAGTGCACGAGTGGCCCGCCAGGATGCCGAGACGACGACCCCGCATGATCCAGGGACCTGCCGGTCTGGCACTCTTCGGTCATCCGATGCACGATTCGGTCAACTGATGCGCGGCGGTGCTGGTGGGTTCCGACGAGATGGGCCAAGTTGTTCCGTTACGCGGGGTCGCCCCGCGCGACCGTGGTGATCAGGTCCTCGGCGACATGCTGACCGGGTGGCGGCACCAGCAGCTGTCCCGGAACCTGTCGTTCACGACCATCGACAGCCGGGCGCGCGTGGTCGCCCGGTTCATCGAGCATTGCAACGAGATGCCGTGGGCGTGGACGGTCAGCCACGTCGATGAGTTCTTCGGCGACCTCCGTGCCGAGCACTACCTCAGCCGCTCGACCGTGCGCGCTTACCAGAACGGCCTGCGGATGTTCTGCGACTACCTCACTGACCCCCGCTACGGCTGGGACACCATCTGCGAGCAGGCGTTCGGCACGCATCCCAGCCAGGTCGTGCACGACTGGAATAGCGCCGGCCATCACCAGGACAACGAGCAGGACCCGCGCAAACGGGCGTTTACCCGCGATGAGCTGCAGGCGTTCTTCGACCGTGCCGACCAGGAGGTCACCCGGATCCGTGAGCTGGGCCGCAAGGGCTGGCTGCCGGCGTTTCGGGACGCGGTCCTGTTCAAGGTCGCCTACGCATGGGGACTGCGCCGCAACGAGGTCCGTCACCTGCAGACCGTGGACTTCTCCCGCAACCCGCACGCCCGCGAGTTCGGTCGGTTCGGCCAGCTGCAGGTCCGCTACGGCAAAGCCCACACCGGGTCGGCCCCGAAACGGCGCAGCGTGCTCACTGTCCGCGGCTGGTCCGCCGAGGTCGTCGAGCACTGGATCACCAACGGGCTCCCGCTGTTCGGCGACGGCATCGACCTGTTCCCCACCGAACGCGGCACCCTCGTTTCGGAAGCAGCTCTCGGCGCGCGGTTCCGCCGCTACCGCGACGAGCTCGGTCTCGACGACCGGCTCGACATGCACTCGTTTCGCCGCAGCTACGTCACTCACCTGCTCGAGGACGGCGTCGACGCGATGTTCGTGCAGCACCAGGTCGGCCACGAACACGCCTCCACGACCGCGATCTACAGCTGCGTGAGCAGCGACTACCGCACCCGCACCCTGCGCCACGCGCTCGACACCTGCCTCAGCGAGGCTCTCCTCGGCCGAGCTGACACATCCCGGGAGGGCCGGCGACGATGAAGCGCGATGTCGACTACCAGTGGCGGCTCAGCGAGCTGATGGCCCGCCACGGCCTGCACAACAGCACCGACCTCGCTCCCCTGCTGCGAGAACGCGGCATCGACCTGTCGCCCTCGCAGGTCTACCGCGTGGTCACCCAGCGCCCGGAGCGGATCTCGCTCAAGCTCGTCGCCGCGCTTTGCGACATCTTCAGCTGCGGCCCCGAGGACTTGATCACCGTGACGGCGGCCGACGCCAAGCGCGGCCGCCGGGCGGCCGGCGACCAGCACCCCGTCGATCCCACCGTGGTGAAGATGAACGAGCTCCGCCCGCTTCGCGCCCGCATCACCGGCGATGACTGATCCCGCCGAGACATCCGGCACGCCCGGCGCCCGCCGTCCTCGCGGCCGTCCGCGCACCAGCGGTGACCACCGGTGCGACCGCTGCGGGCGCTCGGCCGGCAAGCTCCGGACACGCTGGCCGGACGGCGGGATCTGCGGCACCTGCTACCACGACGCCGTCCGCACCTTCGGCAACTGCGCACGCTGCGGGCACCACCGGATGCTCCCCGGCCGCGCCGGCGACGACGAGCTCTGCCGGGCCTGCGCCAGGATCACCACCGACCTGGACTGTCACCGCTGCGGCGTCGAGGCCGAGCACTACCGCCGCGGCGGGCTCTGCGCACGCTGCGCCCTGCGCGACGACCTCACCGCGCTCTTCACACACGACCCGACCGACGTCGTTCCGGTCGCCGCGAGCCTGATCGACGTGCTCTGCGCGGCCGAGCGCCCGGAGAGCATCCACACCTGGAAACGCCGCGCCCGGGTCCAGCAGCTCCTCACCGGGATCGGCGACGGCAGTCTGCCCGCGACCCATGAGGCGTTCGACCGAGCCGGCAGCGGCAAGGACATCGAACACCTACGCGACCTCCTGGTCCACCACGGACTGCTCGAACCACGCGACCGGGACCTGGCCCTGTTCGAACGCTGGCTGCGAGCACGACTCGACGACGCCGAGCCTGACTGGGCGCGGCGGCTGCTCGAGCAGTACGCGACCTGGCACCACCTGCGTGCGATCCGCAACCGCCTCAGCCGGGGACTTCCAGTCCGCGGCAGCGTCCACAACGCCAAGCAAGAGATCACCGAGATCGGACGCCTGTTGATCTGGCTCGACGAGCAGGAGGTCACCCTGGCCACATGCCCGCAGGGCCTGCTCGACCGCTGGCTGGTCGACGGGCCGTCCACCCGCTACATCGTCCGGACCTTCATCCGGTGGGCCGGCCGTCAGAAGCTGGCACCCGACCTTCACGTCACTCGTCGAACGACCCGATCGTCGCCGTCGATCACCGAGCAGACCCGCCTGGATTGGCTCGTTCGCTGCCTGCGGGACGAACCCGGCACCCGCGCCTACCGTGTCGCAGCCATCCTGCTGCTGCTCTATGCCCAGCCGATCGTCCGCATCGCCGCGCTCCGCCGCGACCAGATTCTCTCCACACCGGACGGACCGGCCATCCTGCTCGGCGCAGAACCCGCCGCGCTCCCCTCGCCCTTCGCTGAGCTCCTCCTTGAGCACCTGGCGAACCGCCCGAACATGCAGACCGGCAACTCCGACAACCCGTGGGTCTTCCCGAGCATCCGCGCCGGTCGGCACATCCGACCCGACACGATGATGAAGCAGCTGCGGAACCTCGGCATAGATCTCCGCGGAGCCCGCAACACCGCTCTCAACGAGCTCGTTCAGCGCGTTCCGGCGCCTATCGTCGCCACCCAACTGGGCTACCACCCGGGCGTCACCCAGCGCCACGCCGAGGACGCCAGCGCTCCGCTCGGCAGATATGCCTCGCTCGCCAGCCTCCACTCCAGGTGACCGGGCGTTAGGGGCGATGGAACCGGAGATCGCCGTGTCCCAGGACGGTGATCTCCTCATCGTCAAGGGCCTGGCAGATCGGTGCGGACAGGAGGAGTTCGTGGTCGCCGGCCCGCACGTCGGAGCCCCCGTCGAAGGATGTCGGTTGCGCTGGATGCATCGCCCACTCCGTCAGGCCGTCAGGAAGTTCACGGATCCGGTCGAGGAACCACTCCAACCGTCCTTCGACGGGCGCGGCGAAGCTGTCCAGGAAGGGACGGTCCTGGGCGGTGCGCCCGCTTGACCGCACCGCGTCCCGGCCGTGATCGGTCCACGCGCGAATGCCGAGGTCATACTCGACGGCGAGCTCCAGGGTCAGATCGAAGATGTCGTCGCGGCCGCCGTCGGCGAGACAGTGCCAGTCGAGATGCGTCGGCCGGATACCCGCATCGAGCAGGACCTCGATCTGGGCGCGGAACTCGGCCTTCACCTCACCGGCAACCGCCTGCGCCAACAACTGCTCGCGCCGCTCGATACCGAGGAGATGCCCATCCTCCTGGATGGAGGCACCCGCGGTGAGCGGCAACCACAGCGCTCCCGGGAAGTCCGCCGTCAGGGTGAGGTGGACCCCCACCGGCACCTCCGGATGATCGGTTAGCAGGTCGAGCGCGGCGTCCGCCGCTGGGCACAACACCATGACACTGCCCGACGCGGCGACCCCACGAGTGATCGTCTCCATGGCCGCCTCGACCGCACCCTCATGGAGCCCGATGTCGTCGACGTTGATGATCAGCTCTCGTTGGCCCACGAGACTCACGATCGTCCAGCCCGACCGACGCGGTCCACCGAGATTGGAGCCACGTCCCGACGCCGAGTCGAACGCTCTCGCGACTGGCCGCCCATAGCGCCGTCGAGGACGGGGATACCGCTAGATCGAATACGAGCGGTTACCGGCAAATCGGGCGGGCTGTACTTCTCCAGGTCGACGCGCCTTGTGGTGGCTCGACGTGGCTGAAAGTGTGCTGCGGTGCGCATTCTGTTCACTTGTATCGGTGGTCCCGGACACCTTAACCCGCTGCTGTCAATCTCACGGGCGGTCGTTGATGCCGGACACACCGTCTTGTGGGCGACATCTGCGTCTCTACGCGGACTAGTCGAGAATGCCGGGTTTTCGTTCCACCAGCTCGGGCACCGGCCGGCCGCCAGGCCACGCGGGCGGGCACCGTTGAGAGTGGCGGATGCCGAGCAATCCGACGATGAAGTACGGGAAAACTTCGCCCGTCGGGCAACCAGGCTCCGCTTGCCGCTGGTGGGACCGCTGCTGTACGACTGGAAGCCTGATCTGGCGGTGTGCGACGAGTTTGACTTTGCGACGATGCTGACCGCTGAGCGGTGCGGCCTGCCACATGCGAGTGTTCTGGTTTCGGCGACAGGTCTGCAGATCCGCCCCGACGTGGTCGGCGAACCACTGCGGGAGATCCGGGCCGAATATGGATTGGCGGCCGATCCGAATCTGACCATGCTTGGCCGACACCTGCGCCTCTCACCATTCCCGCCAACTTTTCGCGCACCGGAGTCATGGCGGCATGGCACAGAGCACGCGGTCCGGCCACCCCTACCTCGCCCACCCGGGCCCCGGCCGGACTGGGCAAGAGTGCGCCCCGATGCGCCGGTCATCTACTTCACGCTGGGCACCGAGTTCGGGGTGGAGTCCGGTGACCTGTACGAACGAGTGCTCACCGGACTGCGGGCGCTGCCGGTGAACCTGCTGATGACAGTGGGATCGCAGATCGACCCGGCCGAGTTCGGGCCGCAGCCGGACCACGTGCGTATCGCCCAGTACGTGCCACAGGACGAGGTGCTGCCGCACTGCGATGTGGTGGTCTCGCACGGCGGATCAGGCAGCGTGATGGGTGCACTCGCTCACGGGGTGCCCACACTGCTGGTGCCGATAGGTGCCGACCAGCCGATGAACGCGCAGCGATGCGTGGAGCTCGGCGTCGGCCAGAGGCTCGACGCCGTCACCGCGACGGCGGCAGACGTCCGCGCCGCGGTGACGGAGCTGCTGGCCGTGCCGACCTACCGGCAGGAGGCTGAACGCCTGCGTACCGAGCTGGCCGCACTACCTGGCCCTGCTCACGCCGCAGCGCTGCTTGAGCAGGTTGCACGTTAGCGGCCGGACCCCCAGTGGCCGGTAGCCTGTCTAGGTGATCGACCTGATGTTCGACTCCGCCGACTACGAGCTGTGCGGATGTTTGCGATCGACGCGGCCATACCGAGAGCAGCGGCGATCGGGGCGATGACGAACGCCGGAGTGGCGCCGAGGCGGTCGGCGAGCAGACCAGCGCCAAGCTGGCCCGCAGCGGTGCCGATCGGTCCGCCAGCGCACAACACGGCCATGGCGGTGGCCATGCACGGCAACGGTGTCTGGGCTTCGGTCAGCGAGTACAGGGTGACCATGTAGGGGCCGACAGCCAAGCCTGCGACCGCGAGCGCGACCGGCAGCAAGCCGGCCGCCGCGCCCCAGAGAAGCACCAGCATCCCCAGAACCAGGGCGAGAGGGAACAGCCAGCGGCGTAGACCGAGGCTGAACCCTGGAGGCAGCCAGGCACATGCCGCGCCCGCGACCGCACTTCCGATCCCGAGCTCGGCGAAGTACAGACCTGCCAGCTGAGGGGTGCCCTCTGCCGCCGCGTAGGCAGCGACGCCGGTCTGTACCGCCCCGAAGATCGCCCCGGCGCTGACCATCGCCACGGTCAGCGTCATCAGCGACGGCCAGTGCAAGCTGACCCCGGCCCTGTCCGCATCCGAGCTCGGGACCGGCCCGGCGGCCGTGGACGACCTACCTGTCGTGGGCTCGCTGGAACCGGCCCCGGGAGTGGCGTCCGTGCTGGGCAAGTCGGCGTACTGGCGAGCGAGCGGGGCGGCGGCGACCACGAGCAGAACCGCGGCTCCAAGTAGCGGGCCTGCCTGCGGGAACCCCCACGCGGCGGTAGGCGCCAGGAGAAGGACACCCACCAGGGCCGGCCCAAGGACGAAGCTGGTCTCGTCAACGGCCCCCTCGTATGACATCGCGGTCCGGACGAGGTGAGCGTCGCCGCTACGTAGCTGCCCGGACCAGTGCACCCGCACCAAGGGGCCAACCTGCGGTTGAGTCAGCCCAACAAGGACCGCAGCACAGACGATGACGACTGGCCCGGCTCCACGGCTGGCGAGCAGCAATAGCAGGATGCTGGCTGCGTTGAGCAGCGCCGCCCAGAACCCGATCCGGCGCGGCGGGACCCATCGGGCCACCGCGCCTACGCACAGACCGCCTAAGGCGATAGCGATGCTCTGCGCGCCCGCGGCGAGCCCAGCGAAGGCGAAGCTGCCGGAACTCGCCTGCAGCAGCAGGATCGTGCCGAGAGGCACGATCGCATACGGAAGGCGCCCGATGAGGGCTAGAGCTAGGAACGTCGTGCGCGCTGAATGGAAGAATCTACGGTAGGACATCGGCGTCTCCTGGCCACAGCGAAGAGACGCGCCTACCCAGCCACCAGACGCGTGCCGTTCCCGATTCTGTCCGCAACGCTACTGTCCGACGGCGGAGCCGGCACCCGATTACGACAAGGTCGTCACGCCGTGACGACGATCGATCAGCACGCCGGCATCACGGTGC
Organism: Pseudonocardia sp. McavD-2-B; assembly: GCF_024124365.1. NCBI lineage: Bacteria > Bacillati > Actinomycetota > Actinomycetes > Pseudonocardiales > Pseudonocardiaceae > Pseudonocardia > Pseudonocardia sp. McavD-2-B. The sequence goes on along the minus strand of NZ_JAMXSG010000152.1, from coordinate 2,908 downwards.
GGGCCAATCCAGGCTCGGCGGACAAACCCGCGCGGGGGCTATGCGGCGGGGGCGGAGGCGTGGACCGGCGGGTACGTCGAGGAGGAGTGCGGGGCAGCGGAGGAGCTGTGGCGAGAACGGAGAGTGGGTGACCGTGCAACGGGCACTGGTCCATTCGATCCTGTGGGGCCGCCGCCTCGTCGACGACACCACACTGAGCAGGCATCGTGCAGCATCCTTTGCAAAGATGTCTTTGTATCGGTAGCGTGCGGTAGATGGACGATCGGCCCGGGTTGCGGGATCTCAGCCCGCGATCACTGCGAGCACTGGCTCATCCGCTCAGGCTCGCCATCCTGGCAAGTCTGCGTGACGACGGTCCCGCCACCGCCTCGAATCTTGCTGCCCGACTGTCGGAGTCCAGCGGCTCCACGAGCTACCACCTCCGGCAGTTGGCCGCGCACCAGTTCGTCGTCGAGGACCAGCAGCGCGGCACGGCCAAGGAACGATGGTGGGCGGCCGTCGATCGCGAGACCCGTCTGGACCATTCGCTGATGCATCATCCGGACCCAGAGGTCGCACGAGCGGCGGCATCTCTCTTGCGCGAACTGGCTATGCAGCACATGCAGGCGCTCGACGGATGGATCCGCACCGAGTCGTCGTGGTCGGAGCCGTGGCGAGAGTCGGCCGATCTGAGCGACTTCCAGCTCCGGTTGACCCCGGCGCGGACCCAGGAGCTCGTGACAGCGCTGCACGCGCTCGTCCGCAGCTATAGCCACGACGACGAGGTGGACGCGGCGCAGGTCCGGCTGCAGATCCAGGCCTTCCCGCGTCGCGCCGAGCAGTGAGTGGCGGCGGGCCGACCGACGAACCTGAGCACCCGGCGAGCGGCTCCGGCGAGACGGCGCGCATCAACGGGAACGTGTTCAGGTGGCTCATCGCCTTCGCCTTCTCCATGGTGGGCGACAGCGCCTACTTCTTCGCGCTCAGCTGGGCCGCCGCCCAGTCCGGCAGCCCCGCCGAAGTCGGGTTGGTGCTAGGCATTGGAGCCGTGCCGCGGGCGATCCTAATGCTCGGCGGCGGGGTCGTCGTCGATCGCTTCGGGCCGCGCACCGTCGCCCTCGCCAGCGACTCCATGCGCTTCCTCATCATCGCGGGGCTCAGCGCCGTCCTGGTACTCGCCACACCAGGGTTGTGGATCCTCATCCTGGTGGCCGTCCTCTTCGGCGTCGTGGACGCGTTCTTCATGCCAGCGGTCGGCGCGCTGCCACAGGCGATCTGCGAACCACACCAGCTGGTCCGCGTCCAGGGGCTGCGGGTGCTCGTCATCCGGACGGGCAACACCGTGGGCCCACCCCTCGCCGGGGCCATTCTGAGCTGGGGCGGGTCGGCCGCGGCCTTCTCGTTCATCGCCGTGCTGTTCGGAGCGTCACTGCTGCTGTTGTGGCACGTACGCATCGTGCCGCTCGAGAAACCGCCAGTGGAGATACAGCTGACGGGAGAGCACCCGGCGGAGCAGGCCGGGCCGGGCCGGCAGCTCGTCGCCGGGTTCGCCTACATCAGGAGTCGGCCCGTCATCGCCTCGCTCGTCCTAACACTCGCCATGGTCGAGATCGGCAGCATCGCTCCGCTCAACCTGGGACTGCTGCTACTCGCCGACGAGAACGGCTGGGGTCCGGCGGGAGCGGGTTGGGCCATCGCCGCGTTCGGCGCAGGCGCCGGAGTGAGCGCGCTGGTGCTTACCCTGCTCGGCGCGGTACGCCGGGCGGGGGTGACGTATCTGATCTCGCTCCTCGTCGGTGCGGCGGGCATCGCGGGTCTTGCGTACGACGGCGGCCTGCTCGCCTTCATCGTTACGTCGGGGCTGATCGGGGTGGCGCTGGGGCTGAACGGCGCCCTCGCCTACGCGTTCATTCAGCACGAGACCGACCCGGCATTCATCGGGAGGGTCATGAGCGTCGTTAGCGTGGTGAGCTTCGGCATCGGCCCTGTCGGCTACCCGATGTTCGGCGCGCTGATCGGTGTCGTCGGTCTCCCGATGGCATTCCTGTGCTGCAGCGGGATTCTGATGGTCGGCATCGTCCTCGGCGTCCGGTCGGCCGCCGTGCGCTCCCTGACCCTGCCCAGCGGGTGACCGTGACACACCGCTCCGTCGAGCGTCGTCCTGACCCGAAGATCGCATTCGTCGACCCGTCGGAGACCAGCCGGCGTACCGGCAGGTCGGCCCACTCCGGGAACTGCACCCAGACCAGCTCGCGGACGAGGTCGTCGTCGATCTCAACCTCGTCCGTGTGCATCCTCGCCATCGAGCCCCATCCGACGTTGCCGATCATCGGCTCGGTGTAACCACCACCGACCGCCCCGGGCGCCGTCGATGTAGCCCGGCGCGCGGGACTATCCGCTGAACTGGGCGGGCTGTGGCCGCGTCGTCGGCGCGGCCTTCTCCGCCGCGGACGGCGAGGTGTTCGAGTCGTGGTCGCGGTAGGCCTCGACGACCTCGGCAGGAATACGGCCCCGCTCGGAGACGGAGTATCCGTTCTCCCGCGCCCACACGCGCACCGCCTGGTTGTGGCGCCGAGCCTCGGTCGAGCCCGCCCCCGTGACAGCCTCGCGACGGCGTCCGCGTCGGCCGCCTCCTGCGGTTCGCGCGGCGTACACGAACGGGGCGAGCTTGTCCCGGAGCGTCGCTGCGTTGGCCGCATTGAGGTCGATCTCGAACTGCTTCCCGTCGAGGGTGAAAGCGACGGTCTCATCAGCTGGCGCGCCGTCGAGGTCGTCGATGAGCTGTACCGTTTCGATTCGCGCCACTGAGCCTTTGCCAACCTGATCATCCGTTGGCGATCATGAGGGTCTGAACTGCGGCGACGAGCTCGGCGGCCCGGGCCGGGCAGGATCTGATCTTGCGCAGAACCTTCCAGTTCTTCAGCTCGGC
>NZ_JAMXSG010000151.1:0-14197 GCF_024124365.1 Pseudonocardia sp. McavD-2-B | reverse complement strand
CACGGGCCCGGTGCTCGGCCGTCTCCCGGGCGGTGTCGGCCTGCCGCCGGGCGGCGTCGGACTCGGCGGCGCCCGCGCGGGCTGACTCGGTGGCGGCCAGGGCGTCGCGCTCGATCTCGTCGAGCCGGTCCAGCACAGCGGTCAGCGCCCCGGACAGCTCGGCCACCGGCCCGGCGAGCGCGCCGACGTGCTCGCGGAGCCGGTCCGCGTCGAGCGCGAACGCCCCGGTCCCGGTGTCGAGGCCGAGAGCACCGAGGGCCTCCCGCTCGGCGCGGGCCATCTGCGCGCACGTCCGCCCCTGCTCCCACCGGGTGTCCCGGCAGAACGACCGCGGACGGCCGCCCTGCGGCCCGGGCGGGGGCAGCTCCGCCCGGCACCGGCTGTATCCGCACCGCACCACCGTGTCCGTCACGCCGGCCATGCTAGCAGTTCCAGTTCTACGAACTGCTACATGGTTCCAGGTTTGTTTATTCGAACTACTACAACACGGGATAATGCAGAGAATCCCGGGTTGTCCGCGCCATGGGTGCTCCGACCGACGCCGGGGCGCGCGGGAGCACACGGGGCACCGTCGTGGAGAGGGACCGCCGGGGCGGTGGAGGGTGCGCGGTCAGGCCGGAGCGGAGGCGCCGAACCACTCCGCGATCATCGCCGCGACCACGTCGCTGTCGGTGTCCGTCATCGGCATGTGGCTGTTCCCCGCCCGGCCGGCGGCGGGCAGATCCAGGTGCTCGACGGGCCCGGCCGCTCCCCCGGCGTAGGCCGACCACTGGGCCCGGAGCTGCCGGTACAACGGGGTCCGGTCGAGGAAGTCCCCGGACAGGCCTCCTGCTCGGTGCGCAGCAACGCAGGGGTGGCCCCGCTGGAGGAAGTACTGGAGCCGGCCCTCCCGGCGGCGGAGGAGGCCGAGCGTAGCCGCGCAGACCCGGGCCACGATCCCCGACGATAGCCTGGCCGGGAACCGGGCGGGAGGAGCAGCGATGGGCAGGACACCGTGGTTCGGGCCGGAGCGGGCCGGGTGGGGACTGCGCCCGCGGACCTGGCAGGGCCGGGTGGCGACGGCGGCGTTCGCCGCCGCACTGCTCGTCGTCGCCGCGGTCGGGCACTGACCGTGCCCCCGGTCCCGCGCCCCCACGACCTCGACGCCGTCCGCGACTCCTACGACCGCGTCGCCGACAACTACGTCGACATGGTCGTCGCCACCGGCCTCGGTGACGTCCGCACCCACCCCTGGCTCCGGGCCGCCATGGACACCTTCGCCGACGCCGTCGCGGGCCGCGGGCCGGTCCTCGACGTCGGCTGCGGGCCGGGGCAGGTCACCGCCCACCTCGTGGAGCGCGGCGTCGACGCGTCCGGGATGGACCTCTCCCCCGCCATGATCGCCCACGCCCGGCGCCTGTACCCGCACTGCCGGTTCTCGGTCGGCTCGGCCACCGAGCTGGCGGTCCCCGACGCCTCGCTCGCCGGAGTCCTGGGCTGGTGGTCGCTGTTCCACCTGCCCCGCGACGTCCTGCCGCACGTCCTGGCCTCCTTCACCCGCGCCCTCGCCCCCGGTGGGCGGCTGATCCTGGCGACCCACGTCGGCGATGGCGAGCTCGAACGCACCGAGTGCTACGGCGGCGTGCCCGTCCGCTGGACCACCCACCTGTGGCGGCCCGAACAGCTGCGCGACCTCCTCGGGCGGGCCGGGCTGCACCCCGAGGCCGAGCTCCTCCTGCACCCCGACGAGCGGACCGGCCCGGGCGTGGTGATCACGGCGCGGGCACCGGGACCGGCAGGATGACCCCGTGACCGACCCCGCCCCCACCGGCGTCCCCGGCGCCGAGCTGCTCGCGCCGCAGGTGGACCTCCCGCTGACCGAGCAGGAGGCCGCCTACGTCGCGGCCGCCCGGTCGGCCAACACCCGTCGCGGCTACGCCTCGGACTGGCGGGAGTTCAGCAGCTGGTGCGCCCGGCACGGGCACGAGGCGCTGCCTGCCGCCCCCGAGGCGCTGTCCGGCTACATCACCGAGCTCGCCGGGGCCGGGGCGAAGGTCGGGACCATCAGCCGCCGGCTGTCCTCGATCCGGTTCGTGCACGTCATGCGCGACCTGCCCGACCCCACCGACGCCCGCCGCGTCACCGCCGTCTGGGAAGGCATCCGCCGCACCCACGGCGCCCCGCCGGTCCAGGCCCGGCCGCTGATGCCCCCCGATCTCGACGACGTCGTCGGCGCCTGCCCCACCACGCGCAGCTACGCGACCCGCCCGGGTGAGGACGACCTCGCCGGCCTGCGCGACCGGGCCCTGCTGCTGGTCGGGTTCTTCTCCGCGCTGCGCCGCTCCGAGCTGGCCGCGCTCACCGTCGCCGACGTCGCCGACCACCCGCGCGGCCGCGTCCTGTCGATCCCCCGGTCCAAGACCAACCCGTACGGCACCGAGCCCGAGCTCGTCGTCCTCCCGCACGCGCACCGGTCCGCACGCTGCCCGGTCACCGCGCTGCGGACCTGGCTCGACGCCGCCGGGATCACCGAGGGCCCGGTGCTGCGCAAGGTCACCCGCGGCAACCGGGTGACCGACCGGCCGCTGCACCCGGAGTCGGTCAACGAGATCGTCCAGCGCGCGGTGGCCCGTGCCGACATCGGCCCCGGCCCCTGGTCGGCGCACTCCCTGCGCGCGGGCCACGTCACCTACGCCCACCAGCGCGGCGCCTCCGACCGGGCCATCGCCCACCAGACCCGGCACCGCTCCCTGGCCACCGTCGGCGCCTACATCCGCATCGACAACGCCTGGGAGGACAACTCCGCCGCCCTGCTGGCAGGTCTGTAGCCGTGCCCCTCCACCCGCCGATCGAGCCCCACGACGCCGGAACCCTCACCACCGACGATGGCCAGGCCCTCCACTGGGAGACCTGCGGCAACCCCGACGGGCGACCCGCCCTGCACCTGCACGGCGGGCCCGGATCGGGGGCCTCGGCCGGGGCACGCCGGTACTTCGATCCCGAGCGGTACCGGATCGTGCTGCTCGACCAGCGCGGCTGCGGCCGCAGCAGGCCGCTCGCCTCCGACCCCGCCGTCGACCTGGGGCGCACCCAGACCACACAGCTGCTCCTCGACGACATCGAGCGGCTCCGCGAGCTGCTGGCCGTCCCCTCCTGGATCGTGCAGGGCGGCTCCTGGGGCAGCACCCTCGCCCTCGCCTACGCCCAGGCCCACCCGCAGCGCGTCGACGCGCTCGTCCTCGCCGCGGTCGTGACGACGACCGAGCGGGAGATCCGCTGGGTCACCGAGGACATGCGCCGGATCTTCCCCGCCGCGTGGGACCGCTTCGCCGCCGCCGTGCCCGCCCACCTGCGTGGCATCCGCCTGGTGGACGCCTACGCGACCCTGCTCGCCGACCCCGACCCGGCCGTGCGCGAGGACGCCGCCCGCGAGTGGTGCCGCTGGGAGGACACCCACGTCTCCCTCGTGCCGGGCCACCGGCCGAGCCGACGCTACGAGGACCCGGCGTTCCGGCTCGTCTTCGCCCGGCTGGTCACGCACTACTGGCGGCACGCCGCGTTCCTCCCCGACGGCGCCCTGCTCCGCGGCGTGACCCGGCTCGCCGGGATCCCCGGGACCCTGATCCACGGCCGGTACGACGTCAGCGGCCCCCCGGACATCGCCTGGGACCTGCACCGGCGCTGGCCGGGCAGCGAGCTGCGGATCATCGACGACGCCGGGCACGGCGGCGCCGGGGCGTTCACCGACGCCGTCGTCGATGCGCTCGACCGGGCCGTCGACCGACCCCGCTGACCCGGCGTCTGCACCACCCCGCACACCGGCCACCGGGCCGGGCCACCGGATCCTCCCCGGCCGGCGCCGGCTCCTCCGGGTCCGGGCGGTTCGGTTGTCGTCGTTTCGTCGACGGTCCGTTGGCGTCAATGTTTCATTGACGGCGAAGACTGCGACGTCACGCCGAGCCGGGGGCCGCCGGCGGCCGCTCGTCCGCACGGCCCTCGCCTCCGCCCTGGACGCGATTGACGTGAGAACCCGTCCACTCCCGGCGGCACGCCCACGTGTCCTGAGGACGCACGGGCACGGGCGTCGACAACCGGCCGGGCCGGGGAGCCGAGGCCAGACCCGCGCCCCCGGCCTCGCACCGGACCGGACCGGACCGGACCGCCTGATGATTCGCGCCGGCCGGGTACCGCCGGCACGGCCGGCCCGGTCACGGCCGTTCCGGCCCGACAGCGCGAGCCGGTCTCCTCTCCCCCGGCTCCGCAGCCGGCGGGTGTCGCCGCTCGGTTGACCGCACGTCGGCGTCAATGATTCCTTGACAACGTGAGTCGCGGCGCTTCGACCCCCGACACGTTGACCCTCTGTCCGCAGCGGCTCTAGATTCGAGCGATCCCGGTGCCGACTCCGTGCACCCCGCCTGTCGCAGGAGTGCACCCTGTCCACGATCCCGCTGTCGTGCCTGGACCTGAACCCGGTCCGGCCCGGCGGAACCGCCACCGACGTCGTCTCCGACGCGATCGTGCTCGCACGCCACGTCGAGTCGCTCGGCATGCTGCGCTACTGGGTCGGCGAGCACCACCTCAACCCGGCGCTCGGATCGACCAGCCCGATGGTGCTGCTCTCGCACCTCGCGGCCCGGACCGGACGCATCCGGTTGGGCGTCGCCGCCACCCTGGTCGCCTACCACCCGCCGCTACGCCTGGCCGAGGACGCGACGCTGCTGTCCGCCCTGTCCGGTGGCCGCACCGACCTCGGGCTGGGCCGGTCGGTCGCCGCGCGCACGCCGCGCACCGTCGGGCTCGACCACGACCGCCCGCATGTCGAGGCCCGGCTGCTCGAACGCGGCCTGGGCACCTTCACCGGACGCTGCGACCAGCTCCTGCGCCTGCTCGCCGGCAAGGAGCCGGGGCTGCAGGGCACGCCGGTCGACCTGCTCGACGCCGTGACCCCGCAGGTCTGGGTGCACGCGGCAGGTGCGGGCGAGAGCGCCGAGTACGCCGCGCGCAACGGGCTGCCGATGGGTGTCGCCTACTTCTCCCGGCCGACCACCGTGCTCGAGGCGATCGACCTGTACCGCGAGCGGTTCGTACCGGGCCCCTACCGGGACCGCCCGCACGTCGCGATCGCGGTGTCGGCGCTGGCCGCGGACACCGAGGACGAGGCCGCCGCACTGGGCTCCGGCTACGACGTCTGGCTGCGCGGGCTCGCCCTCGACGCGGGCGCGCACCACTACCCCACCGCCGACGAGCGGGCCGGTCTCCCCCCGCTGGACCCGGACGAGCACGTCGCGCTGGACGACCGCCTGCGGACCCGCGTCGTCGGCCGGGCGGACGCCGTCGCGCGCCGTCTCGCCGCGATCGTCGAGGCCGCGGAGGCCGACGAGCTCGTCGTCGAGACCGTCGCCCCCACTCTCGACGACCGCCTGCGGTCCTACGAGCTGCTCGCCCGGGCGTGGGCCCGGGTCTGACCGGGCCCACGCGACGGATCAGAGCATCGCCCGCTCGGACGGTTCCACCTCGGCGACCTCGCCGGAGGCGAGCTTCGCACGGAACTCCCGGACCTCCTTCTTGACCACCGGGGCCAGCACGTAGAGGCCCAGGATGTTGAAGAACGCGAGCAGGAAGAGCACCGCGTCGGCGAAGTCGAGCACGCTGCCCAGCGTCAGCACCGAGCCGACGACCACGAAGAAGCAGAAGATCACCTGGTAGACGCGCTCGGACACCATGTTCCTGCCGAACAGGTAGGTCCAGGCCTTCTGCCCGTAGTAGCCCCACGTGATGATCGTGGAGACGGCGAACAGGAACACCGCGACCGCGAGCACGTAGGGGAACCACGGCAGCACCGTGGCGAACGCGTCGGAGGTGATGAGCACGCCGTCGGCCACGTCGGAGCCGCCGCTGGCGAAGGCGGTCGCCTGGGCCTGCTGCCAGAAGGGCGTACCGGCGATCACGATGGTCAGCGCGGTCATCGTGCAGATGACCACGGTGTCGACGAACGGCTCGATCAGGGCCACGTACCCCTCGGTGGCCGGGTTCTTCGTCCGCACCGCCGAGTGCGCGATCGGCGAGGAGCCCAGGCCCGCCTCGTTCGAGAAGGCCGCCCGCTGGAAACCGACGATCATGGCGCCGAGCGCACCGCCCACCACGCCCTCCGCGGAGAACGCTCCCGAGAGGATGAGCCCGAACGCCGTCGGGACCTGCGCGATGTTCACGGCGATCACCAGGAGACAGGCGGTCACGTAGACGATCGCCATCGCCGGGACGAGACGACCCGTGACCGCACCGACGGACTTGATGCCCCCGAACACGACCGCCCCGACGAGCGCGGCCAGCAGCAGACCGAAGACGAACGCGGCGCCGCCGCTGCCGAGCAGACCGGTCTCGCCCCCGGTGACGTTGCGGAGCTGGGCGAAGGTCTGGTTGGCCTGGAACATGTTCCCGCCGGCGACGCCGAAGAAGAGGATCATCACCGCCGCACCGGCGGCCAGGACCTTGCCCAGGCCGCGGCCGAACGCGTTGGGGATGCGCTCGGCGACACCGATCCGCAGGTAGTGCATCGGACCGCCGGACACGGTGCCGTCGGGGTGCACGTCGCGGTACTTCACGCCGAGGGTGCACTCGACGAACTTGGTGGCCATGCTGAGCAGCCCGGCGACGATCATCCAGAACGTCGCGCCGGGACCACCGATCGTGACCGCCACGCCGACGCCGGCGATGTTGCCCAGACCGACGGTGCCCGACAGCGCGGAGGCCAGAGCCTGGAAGTGGGTGATCTCCCCCGGCTCGTCGCGCCGGGTGTAGCGGCCACGGACGATCCGCAGGGCGAGCCCGATGCTGCGGAACTGGACGAACCCGAAGTAGAGGGTGAACAGCACCCCGGCCAGGATCAGCCAGCCCACGATCAGCGGGAAGTCGGCACCGAGGACGGTCACCTCGTAGAAGACGATGTTCGACAGCCCGGTCGAGATCGGGTCGAACACCGAGTTGATGGACAGCTCGATGCTCTCGAGCACGCCGGGTTGCGGCGGTGCCGAGGTCGGTACGGAGGTCATGGAGCCGAACCTCACCCCATGTGAGCACGAATCACAAGAATACGGACAAACGGTTACCGGATCGTCGATTTCGGCCCGGGAGCACGACCTCGAACGAGGTCGGGGTCGCCCCGAATCTCCCGACGGTGGAGACCGTCGGACCGGCCTCCTACCGGAGGGCGTGACCGCCGGCCTGGCCGGGTCGTACGGCGAGCCGGCCGGGACCAGGGTCGAGGTCCCCGCCCGTCTGGCCCGGGTGCGGCGGCGCTGATCAGCTCGGCCGGGCGGGCCGCCGCTGCGGCACGCAGCAGTCGACCGCGCAGGGCGCCCCGTTGCGGGTACACCCCGCGGACGGGCCGGTGCCCAGCCGCCGGGCGGGCACGCCGTCGGAGTGTTCCCGCACGAGCTCGACCACCATGTCGGCGAAGCGTGGGTCGGGTCCGGCGGTGGCGGCGCGGGCGAAGCCCATGCCGTGCTCGGCGGCACGCTCGGCCGCCTCGTTGTCGAGGTCCCACACGACCTCGACGTGGTCGGACACGAACCCGACCGGCGCGACGACGACCGCGGGCACACCCTTGGCGTGCAGGTCGTCGATGTGGTCGACGATGTCGGGCTCCAGCCACGGCACCTGCGGCGGACCGGAGCGGGACTGCCAGACGACGTCGAACTCGTCGACGCCCACCTCGGCGGCGACCAGCGCCGCGGCCTCGCCGACCTGGCGGGAGTAGCGGTGCCCGCCGTCGGCCGGGGTCCCGGCGGCCGCGTCGGCCGAGGTCGGGATGGAGTGCGCGGTGAACACCAGCCGCGCCGCCTCGCGACGGTCCTCGGGCAGCTGGGCCCACGCGGTCCGCACGGCGTCGGCGTTGGCGCGCACGAAGTCCGGGTGGTCGTAGAAGTGGCGCAGCTTGACCAGCTCGGGGGCCGCGTCGCCGACCGCGTCCCGGGCCCGGGAGATGTCCTCGTGGTACTGGCGGCAGGCGGAGTAGCCGCCGTAGGCGCTGGTCGCGAACACCAGCGCCCGCTCGACGCCGGCCTCGGCCATCTCGCGCACGGTGTCCTCGGCGTAGGGCCGCCAGTTGCGGTTGCCGAAGTACACCGGCAGCTCGGTGCGCGCCGCGATCGCCGCGACCAGCTCGCGGTTGCGGGCGTTGATCGGCGAGACCCCGCCGAAGTGCTGGTAGTGCTCCTCGACGGCGTCGAGGCGCTCCGGCGGGACCCCGCGCCCCCGGGTCACGTTCTCCAGGAACGGTCGGACCTCGTCGGGGGCCTCGGGGCCGCCGAAGCTGAGCAGCAGTATCGCGTCGAACTGTTCGGGCACGACCCCGATTATCGACCCCGGCCCGCGCCGACGCGCGCGGGCCGGTACCGGCTCACACGCCGACGGCGTGCACCCCGCCGTCGGCCATGATCATCGAACCGGTGGTGGTCGGCATCCAGTCCGACAGCGCGGCGCACACGGTCTTGGCGACCGGCACCGGGTCGTTCATGTCCCAGCCGAGCGGGGCACGCTTGTCCCACACGTCCTCGAACGCGGAGAAGCCCGGGATCGACTTGGCGGCCATCGTCTTCACCGGGCCGGCGGCGACCAGGTTGACCCGGATGCCGTCGCGGCCCAGGTCGCGGGCCAGGTAGCGGGTGACCGACTCCAGCGCGGACTTCGCGACGCCCATCCAGTCGTAGGCGGGCCAGGCCTGCCGGTTGTCGAAGTCCATGCCGACGATCGAGCTGCCCGGGCCGAGCAGCGGCTTGCACGCCATCGCCAGGGACTTCAACGAGTACGCCGACACCTGGATCGTGGTGGCGACGTCCTCCCACTGCGCGTTGAGGAACGCGCCCTCGCCGAGCGCGCCGGGCGGGGCGAACCCGATGGAGTGCAGCACGCCGTCGAGGCGGGGCTCGTCGCCCAGGTGCGGGGTGACCCGCTCGACGAGCGAGTCCAGCTGCTCCTGGTCCGACACGTCCAGCTCGACGACCGGTGCGGGCTTCGGCAGCCGCATCGCGATCCGCTCGACCAGCCGCATCCGGCCGAAACCGGTGAGCACGACCTCGGCGCCCTGCTCCTGGGCGATCTTGGCGGAGTGGAAGGCCAGCGAGGCGTCGGTGATCACACCGGTGATCAGCAGCCGCTTGCCGTCGAGCAGTCCCATGACGTCCTTTCGAGAGTTCTGCGTGCCCGGGCCGGTGGGCACGGCGTCGATGTCCGCTCCGCGGACCTCGCTCAGTGCCCCATGCCCAGGCCGCCGTCGACCGGGACGACCGCTCCGGTGACGTAGCCGGCGCCGGGCGAGGCGAGGAAGGCCACGACCGAGGCGATCTCGCCGGTGTCGGCGTAGCGGGAGAGCGGGATGGTCCCCAGGATCTCCTCGCGCCGCTTCTCGGGCAGCGCGCGGGTCATGTCGGTGTCGACGAACCCGGGGGCGACGACGTTCGCGGTGATGCCGCGGCTGCCCAGCTCGCGGGCGACCGAGCGGGCCAGGCCGACGAGCCCGGACTTCGAGGCGGCGTAGTTGACCTGCCCGGCCGAGCCGGAGAGGCCCACGACCGACGAGACGAAGATCATCCGGCCCTTCTTGGCCTTCAGCATCCCGCGCGAGGCCCGCTTCGCGACCCGGTAGGCCGCGGTGAGGTTGGCGTCGACGACCTTGGTGAAGGACTCCTCGGCCATCCGCATGAGCAGGCCGTCGTCGGTGATGCCGGCGTTGGACACCAGCACCTCGACCGGGCCGTGTGCGGCCTCGACCTCGGTGAACGCGGCGTCGACGGACTCGGCGTCGGTGACGTCGCAGTGCACCGGCAACAGCCCGCCGGGGATGTCGTCCTTCCCGGAGCGGTACGTCACCGCCACCTGGTCGCCCTCCGCCGCGAACGCCTGTGCGATCGCCAGGCCGATGCCGCGGTTTCCTCCGGTCACGAGCACGCTACGTCCCACGGGGGGTGAACCTAACGCACTACCGGCCGGTACCCGCGAGCGGAGATCACCCTCACGGCAGTCGCCTGCCGAGCAGGATGCCCGCGCCGAGCCCGCTGATCAGGAGCACGAACCCGCCGATCATCCAGGGCCTGCTCGCGTCCACCTCGCGTTCCTCGTAGCCGAGCTCCTCGGACAGGTCGGAGTAGACCGCGCGCAGCTCGGACTCGGTGGCGGCGGTGAAGAACCGGCCGCCCGAGAGCTGAGCGATGCGCTCCATGGAGGCGTCGTCGACGGCGACGGGGGTGCGCCCGCCGTCGAGCTCGATCGTGCCGTAGCTGGTACCGAAGGAGATCGTCGAGACGGGCACGCCGCGGTTCTTCGCCTCGGCGGCCGCGGTGAACGAGCCGCGCGGCTCGGTCTCCCCGTCCGGCCCCGGGACGGTCTGGGTGCCGTCCGAGAGCAGCACGATCCGCGCCGGTGGCGGCACACCCGCCGCGTCCGGGCCGCCCTGCAGCGAGCGGGAGAAGGTGTCGATCGACTGCATCGCCGTGAAGATCGCCTCACCGGTCGCGGTGGACTCGGCGAGCTGCAGGTTGTCGACGCCGTTCTTGACCGCGCTGCGGTCGGTCGTGGGCGAGACGAGCACCGCCGCCGTCCCGGCGAAGGACACCAGCCCCAGGTTGACGCCGGGGGTCAGCTGGTCGGCGAACTGCTTGGCCGCGGCCTGCGCGGCGGCGAGCCGGGTCGGGGCGACGTCGGTGGCCTTCATCGACAGCGACACGTCGATCACCAGCATCACCGTGGCCCGGTTGCGCGGCACCTTCGCCATGGCCTGCGGCCCGGCGAGCGCCACGGTGAGCACCGCCAGCGCCGCGATCAGCGCGATCGCCGGGAGGTGCCGCCACCGGCCCGGCCGCTTCGGGGCGACCGACTCCAGCAGCTCCAGGTTGGTGAACCGCACGACGTCGCGACGGCGCCGCCGCAGCAGCCACACGTAGGCCACCGCGAGCGCGGCGACGACGAGCAACCCGAGCAGCCACCAGGGGGCGGTGAACGTCACGCGAGCCTCCGCGGAGCAGCGGCGTGCTTGCGCGCGACGGCGAACCGCACGATGTCGGCCACCCAGTCGGTGTCGGTGCGCAGGGTCAGGTGCCCGGCCCCGCAGCGGCGCAGCGCGGTGGCCACCCGGTCGCGGTGCTCGGAGGCGGCGGCGGCGAACTCGCGGCGCAGCAGCGGCGTGGTGTCGACCTCGCGCTGGCGCCCGGTCTCGGGGTCGGCGAGCACGACGGTCCCGACGTCGGGCAGCTCCAGCTCCCGCGGGTCGACGACCTCGATCGCGAGCAGCTCGTGGCGGGCCGAGAGCGCCCGCAGGGAGCGCTCCCAGGTGGGCTCGCCGAGGAAGTCCGACACCACGACGACCAGCCCGCGCCGGCGCGGCGGGCGGCGCAGCTCGTCGAGCGCACCGGACAGGTCGCCGCGGGTGCCCTCGGGTGCCGGCGGCATCGTCGCGACCCGGCGGACCAGGCCGCGGGCGTGCGCCAGGCCGCCGCGGGCGGGCAGGCGCTGCGTCGACTCCCCGTTCGCGACGACGGCGCCGAGCCGGTTCCCGCCGCCGGTCGTCAGCTGGGCGACCGCGGTGAGCCCGGCCAGCGCCAGGTGCCGCTTGTCGGTGCGGGCGGTTCCGTAGTCGATGCTGCGCGACAGGTCGACCACCGCCCAGGTCTCCAGCTCGCGGTCGGCGACGGTCTCGCGCACGTGCGGCGCGGTGGTGCGGGCGGTGACCGACCAGTCCATCCGGCGGACGTCGTCGCCGGGCTGGTAGGGCCGCGCGTCACCGGGCTCGGTGCCGGGCCCGGGCAGCAGACCGACGTGGTTGCCCTGGAGCAGCCCGTCCAGCCGGCGCCGGACGGTGAGCTCCAGGGTCCGCAGGGAGGCCTCGAGCCGGACGAGGTCGGCGGACCCCGCCGTCACGCCGGGCCCTGGCCGGCGTCCGGTGCGGACGGCCACGCCGTCGACGCGCCCTCGGGCCCTCCCCCGGGCCGGGCGCTGACCTGCGGCAACGGCACGGTCTGCAGGACCCGGGTGACGATGTGGTCGACCGGCACCTGGTCGGCGATCGCGTCGTAGGACAGCACCAGGCGGTGGCGCAGCACGTCCGGGGCGACCTCCAGCACGTCCTGCGGGAGCACGTAGTCCCGGCCGCGGACCAGGGCCAGCGCGCGGGCGGCGGACACGATGCCCAGCGACGCACGTGGCGAGGCGCCGTAGGCGATCCAGGACGCGACGTCGGACAGGCCGTGCTCGGACGGCAGCCGGGTCGCGACGACCAGCCGCACGACGTAGTCGACCAGGGCGTGGTGCACGAACACGTCCGCCGCGGTGCGCTGCAGCCGGACCAGCTCCTCGGGGGTGAGGATCTGGGAGGGCACCGGCGGGGTGGACCCCATCCGGTAGATGATCTCCCGTTCCTCCTCGACGCCCGGGTACTCGATGATCAGCTTGAACAGGAAGCGGTCGCGCTGCGCCTCGGGCAGGGGGTAGACGCCCTCGTTCTCGATCGGGTTCTGGGTGGCGAGCACGAGGAACGGGTCGGGCATCGGGTGGTCGCGACCGGCGAGGGAGAGCTTGCGCTCGGCCATCACCTCGAGCATCGCCGACTGCACCTTGGCCGGCGCGCGGTTGATCTCGTCGGCGAGCACGAAGTTCGCGACGACCGGACCGAGCTCGACGTCGAACTCCTCGCGGCCCTGCCGGTAGATGCGGGTGCCGAGGATGTCGGCGGGCACCAGGTCGGGGGTGAACTGCAGCCGGGAGAAGCTGCCGCCCACGACCGTCGCGAAGGTCTCCACGGCGAGGGTCTTCGCGACGCCGGGAACGCCCTCCAGCAGCAGGTGCCCCTTCGCGAGGAGCCCCACCAGCATCCGCTCGACGAGGCGGTCCTGGCCGACGATCACCCGCTTCACCTCGAGCACCGCACGCTCGAGCCGCTCGGCGTCGCGGGCGGGGGTGATCGGGTCCGGACCGGTCGAGGCAGTCGTGCTCACCGAGCCATCCCACCGTGCGGCCCGTGTGACGACGGTGAAACGCGCGGGCGGCCGCCGGGCCTGGTCGCGGTAGTCCTACTTCCTATAGGATCGATGACCTCCGCACCGCCAGGACGAGGGGACCGCGATGACGCGCCTGTTCAACGACCCGGACGACTTCGCCGCCGAGATGACCACCGGGCTCGCCGCGGCCTCCGCGCGCTGGCTCCGGGCCGTCCCGGGCGGGGTGGTGCGATCGACCGAGGCCGACGGGCCGACGGTGTCGCTGGTCGTCGGCGGCGGGTCCGGGCACTACCCCGCCTTCGCCGGGCTCGTCGGTCCCGGGCTCGCGCACGGCGCGGCGATGGGCAACCTGTTCGCCTCGCCCTCGACCCAGCAGATCCACTCCGTCGCCGCCGCGGCGGACCGGGGCCGCGGGGTGCTGATGTCCTACGGCAACTACGCCGGCGACGTCCTGAACTTCGACGCCGCCCAGGCCCGGCTGCGCGATGCCGGGGTGGACTGCCGCACCGTGGTGGTCACCGACGACGTCTCCAGCGCCGCCGACCCGGCACTGCGCCGCGGGATCGCCGGGGACCTGTGCGTGTTCAAGGTCGCCGGCGCGGCCTGCGAAGCCGGTCACGACCTCGACGGCGTCGAGCGCGTCGCCCGGCTGGCCAACGAGCGGACCCGGTCGCTGGGCGTCGCCTTCGACGGCTGCACCCTGCCCGGCGCGGGCTCGCCGCTGTTCACCGTGCCGGACGGGCGGATGGCGGTCGGGCTGGGCATCCACGGCGAGCCGGGCATCGACGAGACCGACGTGCCCACCGCGGCCGGGCTCGCCGAGCTTCTGGTCCGCGGCCTGCTCGCCGAGCGGCCCGCCGGGGCCGGTGACCGCGTCGTCCCGATCCTCAACGGCCTCGGCTCGGTCAAGTACGAGGAGCTCTACGTCGTCTACGGCGCCGTGCACCGGCTGCTCGGCGAGGCCGGGCTCACCGTCGTCGACCCCGAGGTCGGCGAGTTCTGCACCAGCTTCGACATGGCGGGCGCCTCGCTGACCCTGCTCTGGCTCGACGACGCCCCCGGCGAGCTGGAGCGGCTGTGGACCGCCCCGTGCGACACCCCCGCGTTCCGCCGCGGGGCGGTCGCCGGGCACCACGGCACCACCGCCGCACCGCAGGACACCGCGGCCGGCGCGCCGGCCGCGGTGCTCGAGGGATCGCCGGGGTCGCGGGCCTGCGGTGCGCGGGTCGCCG